>CAMJRQ010000090.1 GCA_946408305.1 uncultured Prevotellaceae bacterium | reverse complement strand
GAGGGGGCGTGAAACGCTAATGACCGATTCGGGTTAAACCCTTAACCCTTTTGGCCGAAACCCTCAAGGGTTCTGCGGGCCTACTTCTTGATGAAAACGTCGATGAGGCCCTCGCCGTAGCCGTAGCGATAGAGGTGGAGCTTGTTGTCTGCGATGGCGTAGTAGCGGCGGTCGCCCAAGCCGTCCCAGTCGATGTAGCCCTTCTGGTCGCCCTCGGGGGTATACTGGAGGGACTTGAAATCCTTGACGATGCCATCGGCATATTCGGTGTACTGCACGTCGCCGGCCTGGCCGAACTGCAGGATTACGCGGTTGCCGGCTTCGTTGATGGTTTCCCATCGTCCCCCGGTGAGGGTGACGGTCGACTCGTCATTGTCGCTGCCGCACGAGGCCAGCCCTACGCTCAGCAGGGCCACGGCCATGAGAGCCACGAGGCTCAGGAGGATGTTCTTTTTCATGTTGTTTTGTGTTTAAGTGTCGGTTATTTCTTGTTCAATATGGCGCAGGTATGGGCAAGCATTTCTGTTTCGTTCAGTACCCGCATGAGATGTAACTGGCTGTTCCACAGGATGAAGAAGAAAGAATTGTCGCCGCTGGGGCGGATGACTCCGCAGATGTTGGCGTCTTCGTTGACCTCGTAAGTCATGCTGAGGACGTTCTGCCTGGGGGCAGACGAGTCGTGGCCTTCTTCGTAGGTGATGGTTCCGGCTCCCCCGGAGCCGAACTCGACGGAGAGCCATTCCTTCTCGAGCGGCATTCCCTTTGTTCCGGCTCCTTCCCATGTGCCTGTCAGGGCAGCCCCGGCGGTGTTCATCTTCATCAAGCCGTAGAGGAGGGGGCCTCCTACTGCGTCGTAGACAAACATGCGGCCCTTCTCAATTTCGTAACACTCTGATTGCCGGAAGATGAGGGAGCCGCTGTGTGTGAGCGTTCCCTCGGTGCCGTTGTTCTCCTTATAGGTGAAGCCTTGTCCGAAAGAGGTCTTTTCGGAAGACCTCATTTCGAGGTGCATGCCGTGGCAGCCAGGGAAGCCCTCGTGCCAGATTTCTTTCCGGGAGAAGATGAACGTGGGGCAATCCACATTCCCGACATAAAGGACGTCGCTCCACAGTCCCACGGCGGCTCCCTTCTCGCTGTGCGGCGTTGCCTTCCGGGTGAGGACGAGAATGGGGTTGCTGGGGTCAGATGCGTAGATTCTTATCCGCTTGCCCTCAATCTGATAGTTGAGGGTCGAAGACCCATCTGCGTCAGGATATGTGATAACCCCTTTCTTGTCGCTCGTCTTCGTGAAGGTGAAAGTGGTTATTGTGGCGTTGGGCTCCTCGAGCCAAGGGCGGACTTCCTTGCAGCGTCCGGTGCCGTCGTCGTAGAAGGTGTATGTCGCAGTGGCTTCCGTCGTGCCTTCTTCCGACTCGAGGGCAACGAAGGTGCCTTCCCACGTTCCTTCCACCTCGTAGTTCACGTTCTCGTCGCCGTCAGTGCCTCTCTCCGCCTCGTCGCCGCAGGCCGAGAGCCCCACGCTCAGCAGGGCCACTGCCATGAGAGCCGCGAGGCTCCATAGGATGTTCTTTTTCATGCGTTAAGAAAATTAGTTTAGGTTGTAGAACACTCGACAAAGATACAGACTTTTCTCCTTACGTCAGCATGTTTTCCTTGCAAAAAACGCATCTTCGGCCTTTATTTTTGGCATTTTGCGGCTTTTTACATACTTTTGCTGTCGGAAAAAATAAATCGCAGGATGAAGTATTCGTTCATCATACCCGTCTACAACCGCCCCGACGAGGTGGTGGAGCTCCTCGAGAGCCTCTGCCGGCAACCTGCGGGCGACTTCGAGGTCATCGTCGTCGAGGATGGCTCCAGTGTGCCCTGCCGCGAGGTGGTGGAGCGCTATGCCGGCCGCCTGGACGTCCGCTACTTCGCGAAGCCCAACAGCGGCCCGGGGCAGACGCGCAACTACGGCGCCGAGCGAGCCGCGGGCGAGTATCTGATTGTGCTCGACAGCGACGTGGTCGTGCCCGAGGGCTATCTGGCAGCCGTCGACGAAGAGCTGCGGCGCGAGCCCTGCGATGCCTTCGGAGGCCCCGACCGCGCCCACGAGAGCTTCACGCCCGTGCAGAAGGCCATCAACTATTCGATGACCTCCTTCTTTACCACCGGCGGCATCCGCGGCGGCCGGAAGAAGATGGACCGCTTCTATCCGCGCTCCTTCAACATGGGCATCCGGGCCGACCTCTATCGCAGCCTGGGAGGCTTCTCGAAGATGCGCTTCGGCGAGGACATCGACTTCTCCTACCGCATCTGCGAGGCCGGCTTCCAGCCCCGCCTCTTCCCCGAGGCATGGGTGTGGCACAAGCGGCGCACCGACTTCCGCAAGTTCTTCAAACAGGTGCACAACTCGGGCATTGCACGCATCAACCTCTCGAAGCGCCATCCCGGCACGCTGAAGTTGGTGCATCTGCTGCCCGCCGTGTTCACCGTCGGCGTGGGCCTCTGCCTGCTTCTGTTCCTGGTCGGGCTGGTAGTGGTCGGCATCGGCCTTTGGGTAGGCCTCACGGCCAGTGGTTGCAACATGGGTCTCGTGGTGGCCTATCTCGGCGTGGCGCTGATGCTGCTCGCCCTGCTCCCGCTCGTGCTCTTCTCTGCTGTGGTCTTCTGCGACAGCGCATGGCGAAACCGGAGCCTGAAGATTGGGGCGCTCTCCGTCGTGGCCAGTTTCATCCAACTGGTGGGCTACGGCACGGGCTTCCTCCGTGCCTGGTGGCTGCGCTGTGTCTGTGGGCGCAACGAGGAGCTGCAGGCCTTCCAGAAAACATTCTACAAATGAATATCAACGAATGGGCTCTCGAAGACCGCCCGCGCGAGAAGATGATGGCTCGCGGCGCCGCGGCACTCAGCAAGGCCGAACTGCTGGCCATTCTCATTGGCAGCGGGTCGACCGACGAGACCGCCGTCGACCTCATGCGGCGCGTGCTCGCCGACTGCGGCGACAGCCTGAAGCATCTCAGCCGCATGAAGATGGAGGAACTGACCCGCTACAAGGGTCTCGGGCCGGCCAAGGCCATCACGCTGATGGCTGCCTGCGAGTTGGGCCGTCGGCGTGAGAGTGAGCCCGAGGAGGAAGTACGCAAGATGGGCTCCAGCCGCGACATCGCCGCCTACTTCCGTCCCCTCCTGCAAGACCTCTCCTACGAGGAATGTCACGTGATGCTCCTCAAGCAGGACTACAGCCTCATCGAGTCCTACATGCTCAGCCGCGGCGGCATTGCCGAGTCGGCCGTCGACGTGCGTCTCATCCTTGGCCGCGCCCTCCTGAAAGACGCCCCGGCCATCGTCCTCTGCCACAACCATCCCAGCGGCAACCTCTCGCCCAGCAAGGCCGACGCGCTGCTCACCCGCCGACTGAAAGAGGCCTGCGACGTGATGGGTATCCGGCTGCTGGACCACGTCATCGTCTCCGACCGCGGCTACTACAGCTTCAACGACGAGGGACGCATCTAAAATCAGAAAGCAATGGAACGAATCGAGATAGAAGAAAGAGTCATCGAGATGCTCAAGACGGTCTACGACCCGGAGATTCCCGTGAACATCTACGACCTGGGACTCATCTACCGCATCGAGCTGAGCGACAATCTCAAGGAACTCAGCGTCGACATGACACTGACGGCTCCCTCGTGCCCGGCCGCCGACTTCATCATGGAGGACGTGCGACAGAAACTGGAGACCATCGACGGGCTGGAGAAAGTGGAAGTCAACCTGGTCTTCGAGCCCGAGTGGGACAAGGACATGATGAGCGAGGAGGCTCGCTTGGAATTAGGACTGGACTGATGGAGAAGCACATCTTTTTCATAGCCGACGCCCATCTGGGCTCGCGCGGCATACCCGACAACCGCAGCCAGGAGCGGCGCCTCGTGCGCTTCCTGGACAGCATCAAGGAGCAGGCTTCGGCCCTCTACATGCTGGGCGATATGTTCGACTTCTGGTATGAATACCGCATGGTGGTGCCGCGCGGCTTCACCCGCTTCCTGGGCAAGGTGAGCGAGCTGACCGACAGTGGGGTAGAGGTGCACTTCTTCACCGGCAACCACGACATCTGGTGCCGCGACTATCTGCAGGAGGAGTGCGGCGTCATTCTCCATCGCGAGCCCCTCGTGACCGACATCCTCGGGCAGCGCTTCTTTCTGGCCCACGGCGACGGACTGGGCGACCCCAGCCTCTCCTTCCGCCTGCTGCGCTCCATCTTCCACAGCCGCCTCTGTCAGGTGCTCTTCTCCTGCATCCATCCCCGCTGGGCCGTCGATTTCGGCCTAACGTGGGCCAAGCACAGTCGGCAGAAGCGCGACAAGATGGGCGGCGAGATGCCTTTCCTGGGCGAGCAGCGCGAGTATCTGATACGTTTTGCAAAAGGATATCTGGCCGAGCACCCCGATATCCGCTATTTCATGTTCGGCCATCGCCACATCGAACTCGATCTGATGATAGCCCCTCAGTCGCGCCTCTGCATCCTGGGCGACTGGATTACGCAGTTCACGTATGCCGAGTTCGACGGTGAGACGGTGGAACTGAAAACTTATTCGGAGTAAATCAGCACCGTGGCATAGGCGCTGATGCCTTCCTCGCGTCCGGTGAAGCCCAGGCGCTCGGTGGTGGTGGCTTTGATGCTGACGTCGTCCTCGTCGATGCCCATCACCTGTGCCAGGCAGGTCTGCATCTGGGGGATGTGGGGTTTCAGCTTGGGCTGTTCGGCACACACGGTGGCGTCGATGTTGCCCACGCGGTAGCCCTTCGTGGCGATGAGGCCGATGGTCTGGCGCAGCAGTTCCTTGCTGTCGATGCCCCGGAAACGCTCGTCGGTGTCGGGGAAGTGATAGCCGATGTCGCGCATGTTGGCCGCACCGAGCAGGGCGTCGCAGATGGCATGGATGAGCACGTCGGCGTCGCTGTGCCCCAGAAGACCCTTCTCGTGTTCGAGGCGTATGCCGCCCAGCCACAGTTCGCGCCCTTCCACCAGCCGGTGTACGTCGAATCCCATTCCCACTCGTATCCGTTTCATCTTTTCCTTATAATTATATAGTTTCTTCTCTTGTATCTCTCTCCACACGTCGGGGTGGAGGCCTTCGCCGTGGCAGCGGCCTTCGGCTATGCGGCGGCGTATCTCGGTGCTGCTGATGTCGAGCAGCGGTGTCTGGGCCACGACGACGTCCTCGGGGAGGTCCTTCAGCTCGTATCCCGGTCGCGGATAGATGATGAGGCGGTGGTGGCGCAGGATTTCGTCGCTCTCCTTCCATTGCGGGAAGCGTTCCCAGTTGTCGGCACCGATGACGAGGCGGAACTCGCGCTCGGGATGGTCGCGCCGCAGGGCTTCGAGCGTCCGCACCATGTACGACGGGCGGGGCATCCGCATCTCGATGTCGCTCACGCGCAGCCCCGGCCTTCCCTCCACGGCCAGCTGGGCCAGCCGCAGGCGTTCCTCGTCGGGGAGCAGCTGCTGGTCGACCTTGAACGGGTTCTGGGGCGAGACGACGAACCACAACTCGTCCACCAGCCCCTCGCTGACGAGGGCCTCGCCCAGGCGGGTGTGCCCTTCGTGGATGGGGTTGAAGGAGCCGCCGAAGATGCCGGTGA
>CAMJRQ010000089.1 GCA_946408305.1 uncultured Prevotellaceae bacterium | reverse complement strand
ACACGTTCTTTCGCAGAAAATCCCGGTTTCATCGGGAAAAACCGAATTTTGGGAGCGCTGAGAATCAAGAGGTTTTGAATTTCGAATTTTGAATTTTGAATTGCGGCACACCGTGGCGCACCGAATCTCACCGTTCTTCACCACCCGTTCCGAGGGGGCAGAATTCCGCCCTCGGACAAGCGATGGTAAAAAATGTTGAAGAAAGAGGGCGTTATAAAGAAAGCAACAACGAATTGAGCGAATTAAACGAATTCTTTTCTGTATCAGAGAAATAGGTTTCGCTTAATTCGCTCAATTCGTTGTTACCTTATCTTATCGTCGCTCAGCCAACGAGGGCCTGCGTGTCGAGGGCAATCATCAGCTCCTCGTCGGTGGGGATGACGCAGACGGTGACGGGGCTGTCGTCGGCGCTGATGACGGCCTCGGTGGCGCGGCAGGCGTGGTTCTTCTCGCGGTCCATGCGGACGCCCATGAACTCCAGTCCGCGCGTGGCACCCTCGCGCACCTCCCACTGGTTCTCGCCCGCTCCGCCGGTGAAGAGGATGATGTCCACTCCGCCCATGGCGGCGGCATACTGGCCGATGTATTTCTTGATGCGATAGGTGTACATCTCCTTGGCCAGACGGGCGCGGTCGTTTCCAGCGGCTATGCCGGCCAGGATGTCGCGGAAGTCGCTGCTCCCGCCGCTCACGCCGAGGAGTCCGCTCTGCTTGTTGAGCAGGTTGGAGATGCCGTGCGTGTCGAGCCCCAGCTTGTCCATGATGAAGGTGACGGCGCCGGCATCGATGTCGCCCGAGCGGGTGCCCATGATGAGGCCCTCGAGGGGTGTGAGGCCCATGCTGGTGTCGATGCACTTTCCGTCCTTCACGGCGGCTATGCTGGCTCCGTTTCCTATGTGGCAGGTGATGATGCGCTTGCCCTCGGGCTCCACGCCCAGGAACTCGCAGACGCGGCGCGAGACGTAGCGGTGGCTCGTGCCGTGGAAGCCGTAGCGGCGGATGCCATACTTCTCGTAGAGCTCATAGGGGAGGGCATACATGTAGGCGTAGTCGGGCATGGTCTGGTGGAAGGCCGTGTCGAAGACACCCACCTGCGGGATGTTGGGCAGCAGGGCGCTCACGGCGTTGACGCCCTTGATGTTGGCGGGGTTGTGCAGCGGTGCCAGGTCGTTGCACTGTGCAAAGGCTTCCATCACCTGGGGTGTCAGCCTGACGCTCTTGTTGAAGCGCTCGCCGCCGTGCACCATGCGGTGGCCCACGGCGCCCAGTTCGTCGAGGTGGCGGAGCACGGCGTAGGGGCCGGTGGTGAGCACCTCGAAGATGAACTGCACGCCGGCCGTGTGCTCCTCGATGGGACGGTCTATCTGGTGCTTCTCGCCGTTGAGTTTCAGTTTGATGAACGAATCGGGCAGCCCGATTTTCTCGATGCCGCCGCTGGTGATGACGCTGCGGTCCTGCATGTCATAGAGTGCATACTTGATGCTGCTGCTTCCGCAGTTGAGAACTAATATCTTCATGTGTACTTTTATGATTTTATGACAATTAAAACAATTCAGACAATTATCACTTTCGTTCAGGAATTGTTTATAATTGTCTGAATTGTCGTTTAACCAATTTTATTTTGCGTCCATGGCCTGGCAGGCGGTGATGGCCACCATCTTGTAGATGTCGTCCACAGAGCATCCGCGGCTCAGGTCGTTCACGGGGCGTGCGATGCCTTGCAGGATGGGGCCGATGGCCTCGGCGCGGCCAAGGCGCTGCACCATCTTGTAGCCGATGTTGCCCACCTCGAGCGAGGGTACCACCAGCACGTTGGCCCTTCCGGCAATCGTGCTGCCCGGGGCTTTCTTGGCTCCCACCGAGGGGACGAGTGCGGCGTCGGCCTGCAGCTCGCCGTCGATGTGGAGCGTGGGGTCGAGCTCGCGGGCCAGGCGGGTGGCCTCGACCACCTTGTCCACCACCTCGTGGCGGGCGCTGCCCTTGGTGCTGAAGCTGAGCATGGCCACGCGCGGCTCCTGGAATCCGGCCACGCTGCGGGCCGTCTGGGCCGTGCACACGGCTATCTGGGCCAGTTGGGCGGCATCGGGCACGGGCGTGACGGCCACGTCGCCGATGACGAGCACGCCCTCCTCGCCGTATTCGGGCGTCTGGGTGAGCATGAGCATGGCGCCGCTCACGCAGGTGATGCCGGGCGCACATTTGATAATCTGCAGGGCGGGGCGCAGCGTGTCGCCCGTGGTGCTCAGTGCGCCGCTTATCTGTCCGTCGGCATCGCCGCTCTTGATGATGAGGCAGCCGAAGTAGAGTGGGTTCATTACCTTCTGGCGGGCCTCGTCGAGGGTCATGCCTTTCGACTTGCGCAGCTCGTAGAGCAGCTGGGCGTATTCCTCGGTCTTGGGGCTCGTCTGTGGGTCGATGATGGTGACGAGTCCGATGTGGTTGAGGCCCAGCGTGTGAGCCTTGGCGTGGATTTCCTCGGGGTTGCCGATGAGGATGATGTCGGCCAGACGGTCGGCAGCGGCACGGTCGGCAGCCGTCAGCGTCCGCTCCTCGAGGCTCTCGGGCAGTACGATGCGCTGCCGGTTGCTCTGGGCGCGGGCGATGATTTGTTCGATGATGTTCATTGTGTGGATAATATTTTTGAATAGTTGGTTTCAGAATCTTCCTTTCATCAGGATTTTCTCCAGCTCCTCGGCCGTGAGGCGGCTGCGCAGCTCGTTGTCGTAGGCTGCGCTGATGTGGCCCGTCTCCTCGCTCACCACGATGGCCAGTGCGTCGGTCTCCTGGCTGATGCCCTTGGCGGCGCGGTGGCGCAGGCCGAACTCCTTGGGCATGTCGAGGTCGTGGCTGATGGGCAGGATGCAGGCGGCGGCGGTGATGCGGCTGTTGCTGATGATCATGGCTCCGTCGTGCAGGGGGCTGTTCTTGAAGAAGATGTTCTCGATGAGCCGCTGGCTGATGCGTGCGTCGACCGTGTCGCCCGAGCTGATGTAGTCGGCCAGCGGCACGTTGTTCTGCACCACGATGAGGGCTCCCACCTTCTGCTTGCTCATGTTCAGGCAGGCCATGACGATGGGGATGATGGTCTCGCGGTCGTACTTCTGGTCGTCGTCGCCCTTCTTGCGGTCGGGGCGGAAGAAACGGATGAGGCGGTGGGCGCGGTTCTGCGAGCCCAGGTTGTTGAAGAAATGGCGTATCTCGTCCTGAAAGAGGATGATGATGGCGATGGTTCCCACGCTGACCAATTGGTCGAGCAGCGTGCCCAGCAGCTTCATCTCCAGCACCTTGCTCACCACAATCCAGGCTGTGGCAAAGAGCAGCACGCCGTAGAAGATGTTTACCGAGCGCGACTGCTTCATCAGCCTGTAGAGATAGAACAGGAGGATGGCTACGAGCAGGATGTCGATGAAGTCCTTCAGTCCGAAGTCAAGCATAGTTTCTCAATTATCTTAATGGTCTCGACGGCCTGGCGGACGTCGTGGACGCGCAATATTCGGGCCCCTTTCATCAGGGCCACGGCATGGAGGGCCGTGGTGCCGTTGAGGGCATCTTCGGGCGAGCACTGGAGCACGCGCTGCACCATGCTCTTGCGGCTGACACCTACGAGCAGCGGCAGCCCGAGCACCTGCAAATCCTGCAGCCGGGCCATGAGGCGATAGTTCTCGTCGAGCGTCTTGCCGAAGCCGAAGCCGGGGTCGAGCACGATGTCGGCGACGCCCATCTCGCGCAGGCGGTTCACCCTCTGGGCCATGTCCTGCACGATGCCCGCGAGCAGGTCGACGCCGGGGCGCACGTGGCAGTGGGTCAGCACGTAGGGCACACCGAGCTGGGCCACGGTGGCGAACATGGCGAAATCGAGGTCGCCGCCCGAGACGTCGTTGACCATCGCCACGCCCCACTCCTCCACGCAGCGACGGGCCACCTCGGAGCGGAACGTGTCGACGCTCAGCACGGCCTCGGGGGCCACGCGCCGCACGATGGTGAGGCCCCATGCCAGTCGCTCCGTCTCCTCCGCTTCGCTCGCGGGCTCGCTGCCCGGCCGTGTGCTGCAGGCCCCCACGTCGAGGATGTCGGCCCCCTCGGAGAGCATCAGCTCCACTCGGCTGGCCAGTTCGCGCTCCGTCCGCGTGCGGCTGGCGGCATAGAACGAGTCGGGCGTCAGGTTCACTATGCCCATCACCCGAGGCTCGTCGAGGCTCAGGAGCCTCCCGCCCACGTCGATCATGAAATGTCCGTCGGTCACCGCGCTTGCTTTTTCCCCGCAAAATTACACATTATTTCCCTTTCCGCCAACCGCGCCCGTTTTTTTAATCCGTAATTTTCGAATATTTAATTTATCTTCGTAACTTTGTCCCACCAATAACCTCAGCCGACATGACCACCGAACAACTCTATCAGCTCTACCTCCAGCACCCCGTGGTGACCACCGACAGCCGCTCGTGCCCCCCGGGTTCCATCTTCTTTGCCCTGCGCGGCGCTTCGTTCGACGGCAACGACTATGCCGCGAAGGCCCTCGAGGCCGGCTCGGCCCTGGCCGTGGTGGACCGCCCCGAGGTGGCCACCGACGAGCGCTACATTCTGGTGGACGACGCCCTCGAGGCCTTGCAGCAGCTGGCTGCCCACCACCGCCGCCAATGGGGAGGCCCCGTACTGCAGATAACCGGCACGAACGGCAAGACCACCACCAAGGAACTCGTCACCGCCGTGCTCGCCCAGAAGTTCTGCGTGCTCTCCACGCAGGGCAACCTGAACAACCACATCGGCGTGCCGCTCACCCTGCTCCGCCTCCGCCCCGAGCACAACTTTGCCGTCATCGAGACGGGCGCCAACCACCCGGGCGAGATAGCCCAGCTGAGCCAACTGGTGGAGGCCGACTGCGGGCTCATCACCAACGTCGGAGTGGCCCACCTGGAGGGCTTCGGCTCGTTTGCCGGCGTGCAAAAGGCCAAAGGCGAACTCTACGACAACCTGCACCAGCGGCAGAAGACCGTCTTCCTGAATGCCTTCGACGACGTGCTGCTCTCCATGGCCCTCACCCGTGGCTTCCACCTGGGCGAGGACGCCCTGCCCTACGTAGAGGGCCGCGTGGACGAGATAAATCCCTTCCTCTGCGCCCAGTGGCGTGCCGAGCCCGACGAGCCCTGGCACCGCGTGCAGACGCACCTCGTTGGGGCCTATAACATATCGAACGTGCGCGCCGCCGTCACCGTGGGTCTCCACTTCGGCGTGGAGCCCGAGCTCATCGACCAGGCCATTGCTCAATACGAGCCTACGAACAACCGCAGCGAGTATCGCCGCACCGAGCGAAACGCCCTCATCATCGACGCCTACAACGCCAACCCCACCAGCATGGCCGCCGCGCTCACCAATTTCCAGTTCATCGAGGCCGAGCGCAAGATGGTCATCCTGGGCGAGATGCGCGAGCTGGGAGAGACCAGCCTCGAGGAGCACCGCCGCCTGCTGCACCTGCTCGCCGAGAACGGGCCGCGCACGGCATGGCTCGTGGGCGACGAGTTTCGCGAGGCTGCCGGCACGGACTCCACCTACCGCCTCTTCCACGACGTGGAGGAGGTGAAGGAGCAGCTCCGCCGCGAGCCCCTCGAGGGCTACACCATCCTCATCAAGGGTAGCAACGGCAACCGCCTCTTCGAACTCCCCGAACTGCTCTGACGCACCCCCCTGCCGG
>CAMJRQ010000088.1 GCA_946408305.1 uncultured Prevotellaceae bacterium | reverse complement strand
TCCTGCAGCCTATCGCACGAAGTTGGTCATCACGTGTTCCTCGGGCAGCTGGGGAAGCCCGTATTGCTCGCGGCCCAGGGCGATGCTCTTGATGAGGAAGGCCATGTTGAGGCCCAGCAGGCGCATGGTCTGGAGTCCCTCTGTGTCTTGGGCCACCTCGCCGGGCAGACGGCCGTGGGCCATGTTCCAGTATTTCGAAGTGGCGATGGGCATGGAGGAGATGGCAAAGTATTTGTTGAGCACGTCGAACGAGGCGGTGCATCCGCCGCGACGCGCCACCACCACCGAGGCACCCACCTTCATCGTCTTGGGGAAGGGGGTGCTGAAGAAGAGGCGGTCGAGGAAGGCGATGAGCCCTCCGGCCGGCGAGGCGTAGTAGACGGGCGAGCCGACAACCAGCCCGTCAGCCTCACGGAACTTCTGGGCGGCCTCGTTCACCACGTCGTCGAAGACACATCGGCCGAGCTCCATGCAGCGCCCGCAGCCTATGCAGCCACGAATGTCGCGGTGGCCCACGTGGAGCGTCTCCGTCTCGATGCCCTGTTCCTCGAGCGCCTTCTGCACCTCGGCCAGCGCCAAGGCCGTGTTGCCGTGGGCCTTGGGGCTGCCGTTTATGATGAGCACTTTCATGTTAGTTCATAGTTCATAGTTCATAGTTGCTCGGGGCTCACTCAACCTCGGCGCAGCGCACGTTCTTCACCTCCCAGGTGGCGGCGATGCCCTTGTCGTCGGTGCCGCCCGTCGAGCTGCTGAGGTAGCGGAAGGCCACCACGACGTTCGTCTGGCCGGCCCAGGGCGAGAGGTCGAGCTGCATGGGATAGTAGGTCCAGTCGGTTCCGGCGGGCCACTCGCCCACGAGGTCGTTGGTCACCTCGGTCCACGAGGCCGAAGCCTGACCGCCGCGCCCGCTGTAGTTGGTACTCACGTAGACTTTGAGCCAGTCGGTGACGGGCGTGCCGGCAAATCGCTGTGCCTGTTCGAAAGTGAAGAGGGGCTGCTTGGCCTTCTTCAGGTTCATGCTGGGGCTGATGCACCAGCTGTCGGTGTCATATCGGGTGCCGCTGACGTAGGCGCTGGAGCGCAGACCGTAGCTGCTGCTCACGTTCCAGACGTAGGTGAGTTCGCCGATGCTTCCAACGTGCTCGATGCTCCATCCGTAGGTCGCGTAGACCACCTCGGGGTCGTTGCTCGAGAAGCCGAGGAGCGTCTGGTTCAGATAGTCGCCCTTGGCACTCCATCCGTCCTCGTCGAGCGAGAAGATCACCTCGCCCTGTTCGGGTGTGCTGTCGATGATGGCGGTGATGGTGCCTTCCGTATAGAGCTCGATGGGCAGATAGCCCTCTGCGCCCTTCTTGTCGACATAGCTTCCGGCGCTGCTGTACTGTGTGCCGAAGAGAATCTGCTGGCTGGTGGCCACGTTGACGATGTCGAAGGTGCCGTCGTCGCAGGCGGTGACGTTCCACTGCCCGTACTCGCGCTCGTCGAGGTCGTTGTCCAGGTCGTCGGTGTATTGGAAGCTGTTGTGCGAGCCGTCCATGTAGAGATACATGCCGAGGGCGTTGCGGATGGTGTAGTAGTTGCCGTCCTTCTCAAACTCGTAGAGATAGCCTGCAGCGGCTTCGTCGGCCGAGATGGTCTGCGCGTCGAGGCGTGTGACGGTGGCGGGGCATGTGGTGCTTCCGGCGAGGTAGAGATAGCCAAAGTCCTTGCCCTCGCCGCTGTGGCCGAGCACCTGCTCGTTGCCCTGCGGTGCCATCAGGTATTTTCCGGGGCGGAAGGTGGTGACGGGCACGTAGGCCGGGCCGTTGACGGTGCTGTCGGTGGCAGCCATGTAGGTGATGACGATGCTGCTGCCCTCGGTCATGGCGTAGTACTGGCTGCTTCCGACGAGCTGGCGGAGCAGTGCGGGCAGGTATTCCTCGGGTGTGATGTTGCCGCGGAAGTATTTCTTCTCGCCCACGCTCTCGAGGTCGTCAAAGGTGGCGCCTTCGTCTTCGGCGGCCAGTGCCCGTGCCTGGTTGTCGGCGTTCTTGGCGATGTCCTCGTAGTTGGCATCGGTGAGAGTGAGGCGGATGGTGTTCACCTGGGTGGGCTGATAGAGCTCGTCGCGCGTGCCGAAGTTGTGTTCTGTATAGTCCTCGCAGGCGGTCAGTGCCAGTGCGGCGAGGAGGATGGTTGCTGCGTATTTCATAATCTTGTCGGATGGATTAGGTGTAGATCTTAGAAGTTCAGCTTCAGGCGGATGCTGTAGGTGCGTCCGAAGTTATAGTAGACGTAGACGTTCTCGGCCGTGGCGGGCACCGAACTGGTGGAGCTGTTGTAGGCCTTGCCGATGTACTGATAGTCGAAGAGGTTGTTGACCACGCCGGAGAGTGTGGCCTTGACGTTGTGGCACACGGTGAACTTGTAGGATGCGTGGAGGTCGAACTGGCTGGCCGAAGGAATCTTCCAGGGGTCTTGCGGCGTGGTGGTGGTCCATTCGCCGGTGGAGGAGTTCTGGCGCACGGTGATGTTGGAGCCCGAGAGCGAGTAGTAGCTGTAGTTGCGTCCGTAGTAGGTCCAGTCGGCGCCCAGCTTGATGTCCTTGCCAATCTTGAAGTCGGCACCCAGGCTGGCCGTGGTCTGTGCGGAGCCGCCCACGCGGGTGCCCTTCAGGTCGACGCGTCCCTGTGCGTGCTGGTTCGAGAAGGGTTCCACGATGGCACCGTCGGGGTCGACGGCCTGTCCGTGTTCGTTGTAGACGTATCCCTCGCCGATGCTGTTCCACTTCCAGTCGCCCAGCGAGAACATGCCCTTGATGTCGAGCCAGCGTGTGGGCGAGATTTTGCCCTCGAGCTCGATGCCCATGTGGCGAGCGTCCACGCCGCCCATGTTCATGTAGCCCGTCTCCTGGTTGTTGAGCGTCAGGTATTTGGTCATCGTCTTGTCCATCCACTTGGTGTAGTAGGCGTTGAGCTTCATCTGTGCCCACGAGCAGCGCCATCCGTAGCCCAGCTCGAAGGAGAGGATTTTCTCGTTCTTGGCCTTCTCGTTGACCACGTTGCTGGTGGTGCTCTGCATGAAGGCGCCGTTGAACTTGGGTGCGCGGCTGATGTAGCCCAGGTTGAAGAAGACGTTGTGGTGTTCGTCGAGGTTATAGTTGGCTCCGGCCTTGATGTTTCCGCCCCAGAAGTTCACGTTGTCGCTCTTCTCGTGCTGCTTGTCGTAGTAGTAGCGGTCGCGGCGCCAGTAGGTGGTGTTGTTCAGTGCTCCGCTGATGAAGCTGGAGAGGGGCCCGCGGTTATATTCGGCCTGGGAGAAGACGCCCTCCTGGACGACGAATCCGCTGTAGTCGCGATAGACCTTGTCGCCCACGGAGAGTTTCTCGTAGACCCAGTAGGGGTTGGCGGCATTGATGTTGTTGGCGGGGTTCACGTTGGCGCGGTCCTGGTCGTCCATGAAGTATTTTCCGCCGAAGAGGTCGGTGATTTTCGTGCTGTGGTCGCCTCGGTAGTAGCGGAAGTCGAGTCCGCCGTAGAAGTCGACGTATTCTCCGAAGCGGGTGTTGTAGGTGGAGAGGAGACCGGTCCAGATGTGGTCGTTCACGCTCTTGCACATGGCCAGCACGGAGCCCTCTTCGCTGGCGGCGTTGCGCTCGTAGACGGCGTCGTAGTCGAAGTATCCGTCGGCCGTGCGGAAGTCGTTCTTCACCAGTCCGTTGCTCACGCCGTAGAAGTCGGTGTAGGCGCCGGCGCCGTGTCCCTCGGCCGTGGAGCCGTTGCCGCGTCCGATGCTCATGTAGAGGGCCGTGGAGAGTGAGCTCTTCTCGTTGATGCTCCAGTCGTGGTTGAGCGAGAGCTGCGGCTTGTGGTATTTGTTGCGGGCATCGTTATACTTCTCGCCGTGGAGGAAGCCGACGGTGGGGTTGTAGCGGTAGTGCGAGACGCCGTACTGTGCCTCGACGCGCTGCCATTCGGCGATGGTCAGCGGGCCGTAATTGGCCGAGCTGGTGCGCTGTCCGTGCTCCTGGAGGGTGCCGAATCCGGTGAAGCTCAGCGTGTGGGCGTCGTTGAAGCGCTTGGCCACGCTCAGGAACCACGTGTAGCCCTTATAGTCGGTGCCCATGACGTATCCGTCGCCCCAGTTGTGGCTGCCCAGCAGGGTCATGCCCCAGCCCTTCTTGCTCATGCCGGTGGAGACCGAGAGGGTGATCTTGTTGGCTCCGTTGTTGCCCATCTGGTACATGGCCATTCCGCCGCGCTTCTGCTCGAGCGTCTTGGTGATGATGTTGATGGTTCCGCCCACGCTCGGTGCGCTCACCTTCGAAGCGCCCAGTCCGCGCTGTGTCTGCAGGTTGCGCGTCACGTCGCCAATGCCGGCCCAGTTGCTCCAGTAGACGGTTCCGTTCTCCATGTCGTTCATGGGCACTCCGTTGACCATCGTGGCCACGTTGGTGTTGTCGAATCCGCGCATGTAGATTTCCGAGTCGCCCCATCCGCCGCCTTGCTTGTTGGCGTGGACGCCGGGGGTGGACTTCAGGATTTCGGGAAATTCCTGTGTGCCCAGGCGTTCCTCGATTTCGTCGGCCGAGATGTTGCTGAGCGCCACGGGCGTCTTGCGGTCCAGCCCGATGGTTCCGGTCACGGTGACGCCCTCGAGCATCACCTCGTTGGGCTGCAGTTCGAGCGTCCCCATCTGGCCCGAGCGGGCGATGCGGAAGGTGGTGGGCTTGAAACCGATGTAGCTCACGCTGATTTCGTGCCGCTGGCGCGGGTTCTGGAGCTGGAAGTTGCCGTCGGTGTCGGTCAGCGCACCGGCCGTCTCGCCCGTCAGTGTAACCTTGGCACCGATGAGGGGCTCGCCCGTCCCGGCCTCCACCAGACGTCCCTTCACGGTGGTCTGGGCCATGAGCGTCGCTGCGGCCATCAGAGCGGCGGCCGTCAGGACAATACGATGTTTTGCTTGCATAAAGTTAGGGTTGTGTTAGTGTGGAATAAATTATGTTTCTGCCACAAAGATAGTAAAATGTACGCGCGCGGCAAAACAAAACGCCATGAAAATTACTGTCTTGATTGATTTTTTCCTTACATTTCAGCCTTTCTATTTCGTCGAAAAGTTCAACCCGATCCAAAACGGTTAAGGGCTTTGGCCAACGCAACGTGTTCTTCTGGCCGACGCAACGTGTTGCGTTTGTCCCAGGAGCACGTTCCGTCGCAGAAAATCCCGGTTTCATCGAGAAAAACCGAATTTTGGGAGCGCTGAATTTCAGACAGTTGGAATTTCGGCGTTCCGATGAAATGGGCGATTCGCGGCGCGGCTCACCGAATCTAACCGTTCCTCACGGCGATTTTCGGGATGCGGATTTTCGCCGAGCGGGGCGATGGGGTAAGAAATGTTGAAGTTTTGGAGCGTTGACGTGGAATCTTCTTCGGGTTCGGGCTTGCGCCGTTCCGGACCGAAGAAAACGATAAATGAGGGCGTGTCAAAATGAAGAATAGGTATAAAAAAGCTGCGAATTTCGCGCGCGAAATTCGCAGCTTCCTTGTTTTTGACACACCCTCCAGGGTTCGCTCAGGTTGACGGGGTGATGCGCCGTCTTTCTGTGGAGAGATGGCTTACTTCGTGCTGAACTTATAGATGGTCTGTGTCAGGTACTTCTCTCCGGGGCGCAGCGTGGTGGAGGGGAACGACGGCTGGTTGGGGCTGTCGGGATAGTGCTGCGTCTCGAAACAGA
>CAMJRQ010000087.1 GCA_946408305.1 uncultured Prevotellaceae bacterium | reverse complement strand
GAGCGGAAATGTGCTCCATCTGGTGGACCTGAAGGCCGACTGCGACCAGGACACGCTGCTCGTGCGCGTCCGTCCCGAAGGCCCCACCTGCCACACCGGCACCGACACCTGCTGGGGCGAACGGAACGAGCGCAACCCGCTGCTCTTCCTCGCAGAACTGAGCGACTTCATCGAGCAGCGCCACCGCGAGATGCCCGAGGGGAGCTACACCACCTCGCTCTTCCGCGACGGACTGAACCGCATGGCCCAGAAAGTGGGCGAGGAAGCGCTCGAACTGGTCATCGAAGCCACCAACGGCACCAACGAACGGCTGCTCTACGAAGGCTCCGACATGCTCTACCACCTCATCGTGCTGCTCACCAGCAAGGGACTGCGCATCGAGCAGATGGCAGCCGAGCTGCAGGAACGGCACAATCCCGGATGGAAGAAACACTAAAGGAAAGACATGATAATCGACTACCGGAACATAACCATCTGCCGCGGCGAGCACACGGTGATTCGCCAGCTGGACCTCCAGGTGGAGGAGGGCGAGATGGTCTATCTGATGGGCCCCGTCGGCTCGGGAAAGACCTCGCTCCTGAAGTCCTTCTACGGCGAGATAGCCTGCCAGGGCGACCGCGCCGAAGTGATGGGCTACGACATGCTGCGGCTCAAGACCCGCCAGCAGCCCGCGCTGCGCCGACGGCTGGGAGTGATATTCCAGGACTTCCGCCTGCTGCCCGACCGCACCGTGCGCCAGAACCTCGACTTCATCCTGCGCGCCACCGACTGGCACGACGCAGCCCGGCGCGATGAGCGCATCCGCGAGGTGCTCCAGATGGTGCGCCTCGAGGAGACCATCGAGCAGCGCGTCTACCAACTCTCGGGCGGCGAGCAACAGCGCATCAGCATCGCCCGGGCACTGCTCAACCGCCCCAGCCTCATCCTGGCCGACGAACCCACCGGCAACCTCGACCCCGAGAACGGCGAGCTCATCCTGGCCATCCTCGACGAGCTGCGCCGGCAGGAGGGAGCCGCCATCGTCGTCTCCACACACAACCCCCTCTGGCCGCAATACTTCCCCGGCACGGTGGTGCGGTTTGGAGAGGACGGAGAACTGACAACGGACAACGGACAACAGACAACTGACAACTGACAATAGAATAGCATCCGATGAAAGTATTGAAATTCGGCGGCACCTCGGTAGGGACGCCCCAGAGAATGAAAGACGTGGCCCGCCTCATCACAGCCCCGCAGGAGCAGAACATCGTGGTCCTCTCGGCCATGTCGGGCACCACCAACATGCTGGTGGAAATCTCGGAATACCTCTACAAGAAGAATCCCGAAGGCGCCAACACGCTCATCAACCGCATGGAGCAGACCTATCTGCAACACGTCGGGCAGCTCTACGCCACCGACGAATGGCGCGAGAAGACCCGCCAGTTCCTGCAGGAGGAGTTTGCCTATCTGCGCTCCTTCACCAAGGTTCACGTCACCTCGTTCGAGGAGAAGGTCATCCTGGCCCAGGGCGAAATCATCAGCACCAACATGATGACCAACCTGCTGCTCGAACAAGGAACCGACGCACTGCTGCTCAACGCACTCGACATCGTGCGCACCGACAAGAATGCCGAGCCCGACTTCAACTACATCAAGCAGCGCATCACCGCCTCGCTGCGCGACAATCCCAACTGCTCGGTCTACATCATCCAGGGCTTCATCTGCCGCAATGCCTACGGCGAGATTGACAACCTGCTGCGCGGAGGCTCCGACTACACGGCCTGCCTGCTGGGCGCTGCGCTCCAGGCCGAGGAGATTCAGATCTGGACCGACATCGACGGCATGCACAACAACGACCCGCGCATCGTCTCCCACACCGAGCCCGTGCGCCAGCTCCACTTCGAGGAGGCCGCCGAGCTGGCCTACTTCGGAGCCAAGATTCTCCACCCCACCTGCATCCAGCCAGCCAAATTCGCCGGAGTCCCCGTCAGACTGCTCAACACGATGGACCCCTCGGCACCTGGCACCATCATCAACAACCATTTCGAGCAAGGCAAAATCAAGGCCGTGGCCGCCAAGGACAACATCACCTGCATCCAGATTCAGAGCAGCCGCATGCTCCTGGCCTACGGTTTCCTGCGCAAGGTCTTCGAACTCTTCGAGGTGCACAAGACCAGCATCGATATGGTATGCACCAGCGAGGTGGGCGTCTCCGTCACCATCGACAACGCCACACGTCTGGACGACATCGTCGACGAGCTGAAGAAATACGGCACCGTCTCCGTAGACCGCAACATGGTCATCATCTGCGTAGTGGGCGACCTGGGCTCGGAGAACATCGGTTTCGAGACCCTCGCCTGCCAGGCCCTGAACGACATCCCCGTGCGCATGATAAGCTACGGAGGCTCCAACCACAACATCTCCTTCCTCGTCCGCGCCCAGGACAAGCAGCGCACCCTCCAAGCCCTCTCCGACACGCTTTTCAGTCAGCAAGCCCCCCAAGACCCCCTCACAGCCTCCCCGAGGGGAGGAGAGTAGGGTCTATGAACTATGGACTATGAACCATGAACTAAAGACTGACCTCTTCCAGAGGCTTGCCACGCCGTTCTACTACTACGACACGGCGCTGCTCCGCCGCACCCTCTCCGAGCTTCGCACCTGTCTGGCCCCACACCCCAATTGGCACCTCCACTATGCCGTCAAGGCCTGTGCCAACCCCAGCGTGCTGCGCCACATCAGCCAGGCCGGTTTCGGGGCCGACTGCGTGAGCGGCGGTGAGATAGAGGCTGCCCTCCAGGCCGGTTTCCCCGCCCAGCGCATCGTCTTTGCCGGAGTGGGCAAGGCCGACTGGGAGATTCGGCTCGCCCTCCAGGCCGGCATCCGCTACTTCAACGTCGAGAGCGTGCCCGAGCTCGAGGTCATCAACCAGATTGCCGGCGAGATGGGCCGCCAGGCTCCCGTGAGCTTCCGCATCAACCCCGAGGTGGGAGCCCACACCCACGCCCACATCACCACGGGCCTCGCTGAGAACAAGTTCGGCATTGCCATGCAAGACATGGAGCACGTCATACGCCTGGCCTCCACCCTGCCCGCCGTCCGCTTCGTGGGCCTCCACTTCCACATCGGCAGCCAGCTTCTCCTCATGGACGACTTCGCTGCCCTCTCCCTCCGCATCAACCAGCTCCAGGAGCAGCTCCAGGAGGCCCGTCTGCCCCTCCCGCAGGTCATCAACGTGGGCGGCGGCCTGGGCATCGACTATGCCGAGCCCGACCTCCATCCCCTACCCCCCTTCGCCCAGTATTTCCACACCTACGCCCAGCACCTCCGCCTCCTCCCCGGGCAGCAGCTCCATTTCGAGCTGGGCCGCGCCGTGGTGGGCCAGTGCGGCTCGCTCATCGCGCGCTGCCTCTATGTCAAGCAGGGCTCCAGCCGCCGCTTCGCCATCCTCGACGCCGGAATGTCCGACCTCCTGCGCCCCGCCCTCTACGGCGCCTCCCATCGCATTGAGAACCTCACCAGCCAAGCCGAACCCGAGACATACGACGTCGTGGGCCCCATCTGCGAGAGCAGCGACGTCTTCGGGCGCGACGTCCTGTTGCCCCGCACCTCGCGCGGCGACCTCATTGCCATCCGCTCCGCCGGAGCCTATGGCCAGACCATGGCCAGTCAGTACAACTGCCGCCGCCTGGCCCCGGCCTACACCACCGAGGAACTCCCGGCCGCCGGCGCAGAATAGGGCAAGCCACTCTCCCCCATCCCCGCCGAAACGGCGTTTTACACGAACCATTACACCGTGATGTAATCTTTTTACACCACGGTGTAATGGTTTTACGCGCCGGTGTAACGGCTCGCGTATTGAGGGGAAAAGACGGGGGTTCAGGAAATCTGGCTCCAGTCGGGCTGCCCGTCGCGCTGCTCCTGGAGCTGGCGCAGCAGTAGATGGTTCTGCGGGAGGGCGAGCGCGGGGTCGGAATCGAGGACGCGGGTGGCAGTGTCGCGGGCCAGCTGGACGAGCTGTCCGTCGCGCGCCAGATTGGCCAGCCGGAGGTCGAAGGCCACGCCGCTCTGCTGGGTGCCCTCGAGGTCGCCCGGGCCGCGCAGCTTGAGGTCTTCCTCGGCAATCTCGAATCCGTCGTTCGTCTCGGTCATTATCTGGAGGCGGCGGCGCGTGTCGCGGGCGAGCTCGGGCCCAGTGACCAAGATGCAGTAGGACTGGTCGGCGCCGCGTCCCACACGGCCTCGCAGCTGGTGGAGCTGGGAGAGGCCGAAGCGCTGGGCCTCCTGGATGACCATGACGGAGGCGTTGGGCACGTTGACGCCCACCTCGATGACGGTGGTGGCCACGAGTATCTGGATCTCGCCTCGGGCGAAGCGCTGCATCTGCTCGTCCTTCTCGGCGGGCTTCATCTGGCCGTGTACCATACCGATGCGATATTGCGGGAGGAGCTCCTGGAGGTGGCGGAAGCCGTCCTCGGCATTTAGGAGGTCGGTCTTCATGCTTTCCTTGACAAGAGGATAGACGACGTAGGCCTGGCGGCCCTGTCCGATTTCGCGCAGCAGGAGGCGGAGGAGGTCGTCGGGACGGCTGTCGTAGAGATGGAGCGTCTTGACGGGCTTGCGTCCGGGCGGAAGCTCGTCGATGACGGAGACGTCGAGGTCGCCATAGAGCGTCATGGCCAGGGTGCGCGGTATGGGCGTGGCGGTCATGACGAGGACGTGGGGCGGCATGTCGTTCTTCTGCCAGAGGCGAGCTCGCTGGGCCACGCCGAAGCGGTGCTGCTCGTCGATGATGACGAGGCCCAGGCGGTGGAAGGCTACGGGGTCTTCGATGACGGCGTGGGTACCGATGAGAATGTCCACCTGGCCCGCGGCGAGGCCCTCGAGCGTGTCCTGTCGGCGGCGACCTTTCACCACGCCGGTGAGCAGCTCGACGCGAACGGGCATGTCGGCAAGGAGCGTGCGAAACGTCTCGAGATGCTGCTCGGCCAGAATCTCGGTGGGGGCCATGATGCAGGCTTGGTAGCCGTTGTCGAGGGCCAGGAGCATGGTCATGAGGGCCACGAGCGTCTTGCCGCTGCCCACGTCGCCCTGCAGGAGGCGGTTCATCTGACGGCCGCTGCCCGTGTCGATGCGTATCTCGCGGATGACGCGCTTCTGGGCTTCGGTCAGGGGGAAGGGCAGGTAGTCGCGGAAGAAGGTGTTGAAGCGCTCGCCCACCCGGGTAAAGACGTGGCCACGGGTGCGGCGGGTGCGCTCGCGCGTATATTTTAAGATGGAGAGCTGCACGAGGAAAAGCTCCTCGAACTTGAGCCGCATGGTGGCGCGCGAGAGCTCGTCGGCGGTGGAGGGATAGTGGGCGAGGCGTAGGGCCTGGTCGAGCGGCATGAGGCGGAGCTCATCAACGAGATACTGGGGGAGCGTCTCGGGGATGGGCTCGGTGAGACGCTGGAAGAGGGTGCTGGTGAAGTGTTCGATGGTGCGCGAGGTGAAGCCGCTCTTGCGCATCTTCTCGGTGAGCGAGTAGTAGGGCTGCATGCGCATCCGGCTCAGCAGGAGCGTATCCTCGGGGTCGACATCGGGATGGGAGATGTTCAGCCGTCCGTTGAAGACCGAGGGGCGGCCGAAGATGATGTAGTTGGTGCCTACCTTGAGGCGCTGGGTGACATACTTGATGGCGGAGAACCAGACGAGGTCGATGACGTGGTGGCCGTCGGTGAAATGGCCGACCAAGCGTTTCTTGCGGCCCGCGCCAAGCTCCTCG
>CAMJRQ010000086.1 GCA_946408305.1 uncultured Prevotellaceae bacterium | reverse complement strand
TTGCTCTCCAAGGGGGAGAGTTGATGACGCAAAGCTGCTCCCCTTGCAGAGGGCAATCGCAAGTCGGGCGTTAGCGATTGGGGCAGATTGGCGCCGCAGAGATTCCACTAAATGTGGAATCGTGTGACAATCTGGGGAGGACAGTGCTCTGTCCGACGGAGGGGCTGAAAGCGTAGCGACGGAGGGCAAGGCTGTCCGAAGGACTGAGGGGAGAATTTGCGCAGAAACGCCCTAAAATGGTCTAACGACCGATTTGGGTTAACCCTTTTTCCCCGAAACCCTTAAGGCTTTTTCGGGAGGCCGCGCGTGCCGCACTGGCCTCTGCCCTACCCCGCCCCTCAGCGTATCTCGCGGAAGAGCTGTTCGAAGGGCCTGAACGACTGTGCGTCGAGCGTGGCCTGGGCATCGTCTATCCAGCAGAGAGGCACGTCGTGATACATCGAGGCCACGAGCGAGAAGGTGCTGGGCGGGCCCATCAGGAAATGGCAATGCGAGAGCACGCAGAGGTCCTCGCCCGGATTGCCCTTCGGAAAGACGAACTCGGCCTCGGGCACGGCCCGGCGGTAGCTCTCGGCGTCGAGCTGCGGGTCGTTGCCACAGACAAAGACCACCAGCCTGGGGCCTGGGTGGAGGGCTCGGAACTGACGGATGAAGCGCTGCATCGTCGCGTCGTCGTAGAAGAAGCGTCCACCGTAGAACCGCGCATAGTCGCCTCGCCGGATGTGCACACCCAGGAGCAGCACACCGTCGCTCCCGAGCCAGGGAGCCATGCGTTGGCGCGCCGCCTGCTCCACGGAGGGCAGGAACTCGAAGAGGCCACCAATCTCTTCGCGATAACGGAGGAAGAGGTCGTAGAAATGAACGCGCCACCCGTCCACCCAGGCGAGCCGATGGCGGCGCAGCAGACGGTCCATGCCCTGCTCGTCGGGCTGTGGCTCGATGTCGAAATCCACGGTGGGCAGGAGCTTCAGCTTGGCCGCTGCTTTGGCCAGGAGATAGACCAGGAAATGGTGGCCGCGGGTGTGGCAGATGTGGAAATACGGATACTTGTAGGCAAAGCGCATGGAGAGCGCCCGGCATCCGTTGTGGCGGGCCCAGGCGTAGAGATGGGCATACTGGAGGATGTTGTTGCACATCTGGCCGCGGTCGTGGACGAAGAGCGTGTGTTTCAATTTACAATTTACGGATTTACAATTTATTTGCGATTTGGGGATTCTCTTTCTCCTCCCCCTCGGGGAGGCCGGGAGGGGGTCTCGGAGGGGGCTTAATTCAGAACCTCAGGTTGCCCGTCTGGGGGTCAATCATGCTGTCGTACTGCTGGCGGGTGCGCTTCCAGCGGTTGTGCGTCCAGAGCCACAGGTGGGGCTGCCGGCGGATGGTCTGCTCGAGGCGGGCAAAGTATTCGTGCGTGATGCTCAGCTCGGGCGTCTCGGCGGGGCGATCGGTAAGGAGCTGGAACTCGGCCTCGTAATAGCCGCGGCGCAGGCGGCGGATGTCGATGTAGACACAGGCCATGCCGAAGCGGCGGGCCACACGCTCGGTGCCGGTGAGCACAGGCGTGTCGGGGTGGTTCAGGAAGGTGAGCCAGTCGCCGATGTTGTTCCAGAAAGGCACCTGGTCGGCAATGAATCCCATCACCACGGGAATGCCCTCGCGGCGGTTCTCCACGATGTAGCGCAGGACGTTGGCCATCGGCACGTTGTCGGGGCCCATCCGGTGCCGTGCACAGAGCATCAGGCGGTCCATGACGGGGTTCTCCAGCACATGATAGACCTGGGAACCGGCGTAGCGCCCCTTCACGTAGAGCGGAATGCTGGAGACCCATTCCCAGTTGCAATAGTGCCCCAGATAGAGCGCAATGCCCTGGCCGCGGGCGACGATTTCTTCCATCTGGGCGGCATTCTTGAACACCATGCGGCGGCTCATCTCCTCGGGGCTCATGCTGAAGAGTTTGAGCGACTCCACGATATAGTCGCAGAACCAGCGATAGAAACGACGCTCGATGCGACGGCGCTCCGCCTCGTCCTTCTCCGGAAAGCTGTCGGCCAGGTGGCGGCGCACCATGCGGCGGCGGTAACGCACCAGATGATAGACCACCACGTAGAGGACGTCGGAGAGCAGATAGAGCAGGCGCAGGGGGAAGAGCGAGATGAAATAGACGAAGCCGAAGAGGAACTCGTAGGCTCCCTCCTGCCAGGCCGAGAGGGGTGCCAAATGACCCACGGTCTGCGCCTCGGGCCGGGGCTGCGAACCGAGGAAGAGCAGATTGGTGAGCCGATGGCGACGCAGCAAAACGCACAGCCCGTAGCACACCAGCACGACGGCGGCTGCGATGAGCAGCTGCAGGGGCAGAGCAGTGGGGCCACTGAGCTTCAGCTCGAAGTGATGCCCAAGAAGTCGCTCCAGCAGATAGAGCTGCAAGGCATAGATTCCGAGGGTGCTCTGCCCCAGGGCGGAACAGAGGCGGGAGGCTCGGCGGGCAAGGAAGCCTTCGCTCATCCGGAACAAACTCAGGAAGAACAGGCTGCCCGAAAGGCCCACCGCAAGGCGGACGAAGACGGCCCACGTGTTGGCCGCATCGAAATGCACCGGCCGATGCAACACCAGGAAACGCAGCGGAGCATCGTAGTCGCCGCGCCAAAAGTAGAGGCTCAGGGCAAAGGCGACGAGGCTGAGCAGCGCTACGAGCGGCAGACGGGCACTCCAGCGCGACTGGTGCTTATGTAGGAAATAGCCCAGCCAGAGATAGGGCAAGAGGCGGAACATCCCGGCGCGCGTCAGGAAGAAGAGCGCGACGGTGGGCAGAAGGGCCAGCGCATCGTGCCGCAAGAGACGCTTGGAGGCATAGATGACGCAGAGGTCGACAAAGAGATACTTCAGGAACCACAGGTCGCCACCACCCAGATAGTCCATCGTCTCCTTCCAGAAATGCTGCGGCGGAGCCACAAGCAGCCAGCGCAGGCTCAGATAGACCGCCGAGAAAGCGAGCACGGGAAGCAAGAGCTGGACAAACTTCCGATGCAGGAACACCAGCGGGGAAAGGCTCAACAGCCGCTCGATGAAATAGCCGCTCACGGCCATGAAGAGCGGCATGTGGAAGGCATAGAGGAAGCAAAAGGCGCGATTGTCGTGGTAGGGGTCGCCGGGGAAAGTCCACATAATCACGTGGCCCAGCACCACGCACACTATGGCAAAGGCCTTGGTGGCATCGAGCCAGAGGATTCTATGCTGCTTGTTCATCATCGCGGAGCTCATCTTTGGGGGATTCATTTGGCCGTCAGACGGTCTTCGTTCATACGGCTCATGTATTGCTGGACGATGGCTTTCAGCTGGCGTTCCATCTGCGCCTGCTCGGGGCGAGTGCCCTGTACGTCGTGCTGCAGAAGGCTGTCGGAAAGCTCGTAGAGGGCACGCGTCTGGCCCGTCTGGCCGTCCATCTGGAGCAAGAGGCCGTGGCGCGCATACTGATAGATGCCGCCCAGATAGTTCACGGCCCAGGTGCTGTCGGGCTCGGTGTGGAAGAGGTCGCAGCCAAAGGCCAGATAGGGGCGATCGTAGCCCAGCAGCCCGAGCAGGCTGGGCATGATGTCGGTCTGCTGTGCAATGCCTTCGCGCCGTCCGGGCTGCAGGAGCTGTCCCGAGGGGTCGTAGAACAAGATGGGCGAGCAGAAGCCGCCAATGTCGGTCTGATAGAAAGCGTGGTCGCTGAGGTTGGTGTGGTCCGAGGTGAGCACGAAGAGCGTGCGGTCGAACCACGGCTGGCGGCGGGCCGTCTCAAAGAAGCGCCGCAGCGAATGGTCGGTATAGCGGATGCACTTGTGGATGACCAGGTTCTCCTCGGGGAAGGTGTCGCGATAGGCCGGCGGAATCTGGTAGGGATGGTGACTGCTGGCCGTGAAGACAGCCGAGAGGAAGGGCTCGCGGAGGTCGCTCGTCATGCGCTGGGCAAAGAACTGCAGGAAGGGCTCGTCCCAGATGGCCCACATGCCGTCGAAGTCGCGGTCGCCCTGGAAATTGGGGTCGGCATTGTATTCGGTTCGGCCGTAGTAATGCTGGAACCCCGTCTTGCGAGCAAAGGCCTGGAAGCCCATCGAGCCGTTCTGCGCTCCGTGGAAGAAGGCGCTCTCGTAGCCTTTCTCGCCGAGCGCCTGGGCCAGTCCGCCAAGCTCGTTCATCGAGGCCGGGGTCAGGAAGAAGGGCTCCACGAACATGGGGATGCCCGAGAGGATGCTGGGCATGCCGTCGATGCTCTTGCGCCCGTTGCAGAAACTCCATTGGAAGGTGGCGCTCTGCCGGCAAAGCTCATCGACAAAGGGTGTGTAGCCCCGGTAGTGCCCGTCCTCGAGCGTCTCGTTCAGGGCTCCAATGTATTCGCGTCCGAAGCTCTCCACGATGAGCACCACCACGTTGTGGGGCTTGAAGCCGAGCGAGTCGGCCGGGTGATGCAAGGGGGTATAGACAGCCTCCATCTGGGCGTCGTCGGGAAAGTAAGAGGGCGTCGTGAAGACCGACTTGCCGATGGTGCGGATGAGCGAGAAGGGTGTGTTCAGGATGACGGCGGCCTCGGAGGGGTGGGCCACATACTGGTTGGCGTTGGAAATCGTGATGGGCCGGACGGCGGTGGTCATTCCGCCGCGCATGCCGAAGACGCAGAACGGGACGAAACCCACCAGGCACAGCAGCCCGACGGCATAGAATCCCAGTCCGCCCGACGAACGTTTTCCGGCCGTCCGATAGCCGCACCACAGCAGCCCGATGAGCAGCACGGCGGCCACCACCAGATACCAGTGGCGCAGCAGTTCGGTGCCGAAGACTCCGCCCAGGTTGCTCTCGTGGGCAAACTCGCGGAAGACGGTGGTGGTGGTGCGGCGTCCCGTGTAGGGGAAGTAGGCAGCATCCATCAGGTTGATGACCACAGCCAGTCCGTTCGTCAGCAGGAAGAGCCATCGGGCCAACGTCTGCCACCAGCGGCTCTCGCGCCACGGCAGGGGGAGCAGGATGAGCAGGGCGTAGAGCGCATTGGTGTAGAGAATGGCCGAGGTGTCGAACATCCAGGATCCCTCGAAGATGTCTTTCCACGAATTGCTGCTCCAGAACTCGGCCAGCACCGAACGGTTCTCGGCCCAATAGATGAGCCGGCACAGCCAGTAGACCACATAGACCAGCGCCAGGTTGCACAGCAGGATGGCGGGCCATCGGAGGGCCTCTGTCAGCCCATTGCATTTTTTCATAGCAAGAATTCGGTTATCTTGTCGGCCACCGTTTGCGGAGCGATGCCCGCCAGGCAGCGATAGTCGTCAAATCGGCACGGCGTTTGCCCGTAGATGGAGCAGGGGCGGCAGGGCAGGTCGGTGCGCTGCACGGCGTTCTCCTCCTTCTGGCCGTAGCCCAGAAAGCCGGCGCGGGGATGCGTTGCTCCCCACAGGCTCACCACGGGCACTCCCACCAGCGAGGCCAGGTGCATGTTGGCCGAATCCATCGAGAGCATGACGCGGCAGTGGGAGATGAGCGCCGCCTCCTGGTGCAGTCCCTCGAAGCGGCCGGCCATGGAGAGGGTGCGCGGATAGCACGAGGCCCACTCCTCGAGCACCGCCTTCTCCTCCGCACCGGCACCGAAGAGGAAGAGGCGCAGGTCGGTGCGGCGCGTCAGGAGCCGAATGACCTGCTCCATCTGCTCCGTGGGATATATCTTCCCCCGGTGGGTGGCAAAGGGTGCCACGGCCACCCAGTTGGGTTCCACGAACGAGGCCTTCTCCTGCTCTGTGAGCAGC
>CAMJRQ010000085.1 GCA_946408305.1 uncultured Prevotellaceae bacterium | reverse complement strand
CCTTTGGGATGGGAAAGTTAATGCCCATGTTCTCCGATACGGAATCCATTGATACGCTCTCCATGAAGGAGCAGGCAAAGATAGTTTACACGCTTGTCCATTCTCTCGACAATGATAGTGTATTCCAAAGTCCCAAGTTGCACACAGTCTATCTGGAGAACGACACCAGCAAGCTCCAGCGCTATTTCGAGGAAAGCGCCCAGGAGATGAATATACGACTTGAGGCTATGGGAAGCAAAGGAGATGAAGCGAAAAAAGCAATGGGCGAGATGAATGACTACCAGAACAAGCACCTTCTTCGTGAGCGGAACGAGGCCTGGATACCCGTCATCAAGGAGAACATAGCCTCCCGTCCCTGCCTGATTGCCGTCGGCTGCCGCCATCTGCTGGATGCCGATGGGCTGATAGCCATGCTTCGCTGCGAGGGATACAAGGTAGAGCCTGTGAGATGAGAGGTTCAAGAGTTCAAACTTCAAGAGGTCAAGAGGTCAAACATAAAGAGCAATTAGAGTGGAAAGACGATGGATTGAGATAATGGACACCACGCTGCGCGATGGCGAGCAGACGAGCGGAGTGAGCTTCATGCCCCACGAGAAGCTGGTCATTGCTCGCGCCCTGTTGCAGCATGTCAATGTGGACCGCATCGAGGTGGCCAGTGCCCGCGTCTCCGAGGGCGAGATGGAGGCCGTGAAGAGCATCACCCGTTGGGCCCGTCAAGCCGGACGTCTGGACAGCGTAGAGGTGCTGGGATTTGTGGACGGCACGGCCAGCGTGGATTGGATTCTGGAGGCCGGGGGCTGCAGGCTCAACCTGCTCTGCAAGGGCAGCCTGAAGCATTGCACAGGTCAGCTGAAGAAGTCGCCCGAGGAACATATTGCCGACATTCGGCGCGTGGTGGATTATGCACGGGAGAAGGGAGTAGGCGTAAACCTCTACCTCGAGGACTGGAGCCGCGGCATGAAGGAAAGTCCCGAGTATCTTTTCCAGATGGTAGATGCTCTGCAGGACGCAGGCATAGACCGCTTCATGCTGCCCGACACGCTGGGCATCCTCAACCCCCTGGACCTCATCAGCTACATGCGGCGCATGCGGAAACGCTATCCCCAGCTCCGCTTCGACTTCCATGCACATAACGACTACGACCTGGCCATCAGCAATGTGTTGGCTGCCGTGCTGGGCGGTTGCCAGGGCATACACACCAGTGTGAACGGGCTGGGCGAGCGGGCAGGTAATGCTCCGCTGGCCAGCGTGCAGGCCATCCTGAAGGACCAGTTCGAGGCCCTCACCCACATCGACGAGAGCCGCCTGAACGAGGTGTCGCGCCTGGTGGAGAGCTACAGCGGCATCGCCATCCCGCCCAACCAGCCTATTACGGGCGACAACGTCTTCACGCAGGTGGCTGGCGTGCATGCCGACGGCGACTCGAAGGCCGGGCTCTACCAGAACGACCTGCTGCCCGAGCGCTTCGGCCGCAAGCGCGAATACGCCCTGGGCAAGAACTCGGGCAAGGCCAACATCCTGCGCAACCTGGAGGAGCTGGGCCTCGAACTGACGCCCGAACAGACGCGCCGCGTGACGGAGCGCATCATCGAGCTGGGCGACAAAAAGGAGATTGTCACGCAGGACGACCTCCCCTTCATCGTCAGCGATGTGCTCAAGCACGGCACGCCCGACGAGCACGTCCGCCTGCTCTCCTACGTCGTCACCACCGCCTACGGCCTCAAACCGCTGGCCAGCATCCGCATGGAGATAAACGGCCAGACCTACGAGGAGAGCGCCCAGGGCGACGGACAGTTCGACGCCTTCGTCCGTGCCGTGCGCCACGTCTACAAGAACCGCCTCGGCCGCCCCTTCCCCTGGCTCACCAACTACAGCGTCTCCATCCCTCCCGGCGGGCGCACCGATGCCTTCGTCCAGACCGTCATTTCGTGGCGGTGGGCCGACCGCGACATCCGCACCCGCGGCTTCGATGCCGACCAGACCGAGGCCGCCATCAAGGCCACGGTCAAGATGCTCAACATCATCGAAGCCGACTTCGCCACTCCCTGACGGAGACCGCTTCTCCTCTTTTTCTTCGTAGCACCGGCGTTTTTACACGTCCGTTACACCACGCTGTAAAACTTTTACATCCCGCGTGTAAAAAGATTACACCGTGGTGTAACGCTCGTGTAAAAGCACCGTTTTGAGCACATCAGAAGCATGTTGCCCGGCTTTTCCCCTGAAACTACACCACAAACACCATTTTTATTGCTCCATTTTGAGTTAACTGAAGTTAAAAATAGGGGGTAATTGTTATTTTAATTTAAGCAACATGAAAAAGTATCTGTTTCTGGCTGCCTCACTGTTTGTGGGCGCCATCTGTCTGACCTCGTGCAGCGACGATGAAAAGGGACCCGACTTCAATCAGCTCTATGAGCAATTGGTGAACGGTGAAATCAAGCCCACGGTGACTTTCACCGAGGAGGGCGAGAAGATGACTCTGAACATCGAATACCCCGATGCCGGCAATTGGTACAAATAATTAAGAAATGTTCTAACCCGTCCGATTGATGATAAACGCATGAGGGCAGGCCTTGCAGCAAGGCCTGCCCTCATGGCGTTTCTTCGGTGCCGTCTTACCGCGTGAGCGAGAACTTCATGCTGAGGCCGAAGTCCTGCGTGACGGTGGGGTAGCTGCTGGAGGAGAGGAGCGGCTGTGAGCGCTGGCGGTCATAGTAGAGGCTGAGCGTGACCATGCGCGATACGGTGTAGTCCACCTGTGCGCTGGTCTTGATGGCCTTGCTGCCCGAGGTGGCCTCGCAGAGGCTCGTCTGGAGGTCGCGCTTGATGGCGTCCTGGTTGCGCAGCGAGAAGTCGAAGCGCAGGTTCAGGTCGTGGGCGAAGTTGCTCTTGCCCGAGCGCGACGATTGTTTGTTCTCTGTTGTCTGTTGTCCTTTGTCTGTTGTCTTTTGTTTGCTGCTGCTGCGTGAACGGTTCTGCTTGGCCGCCTGTGCGCTGGCCTTGCGTCCGCCGAAGAGGCTGGAGAGGCGGAAGTCGTTGATCTTGTAGCCCCATCCGATGACGAAGTCCTTGGAGCCCGTCTCGTTGAGCTGGGCGCTGGTCATGGAGAGGTTCATGACGCGTGCGGTCTTGTACTCGAGCTTCACGGTCATGTTGTTGTTCATCGTCACGTTGAGCCCAATCAGGGGCGAGAAGTTCTCGTTGATGGAGACGGTGGAGATGTCGTACATCGACGAGGGCTGGTAGGTGCCGGTGGTGGTGTTGAGGGCATAGCCCATGGCGCCGCCGCTGCCCATGGTCTCAATCCAGGAACTGTAGGAGTTGTAGGAGCCTACGGCGTAGATGCTCTTGTAGGCGTGGGTGAGGGTGACGCTCTTCAGATGGTCACGAATCCAGGGCAGGTTGCTCAGTCCCTTGTAGGTGACGCTCCAGTTGGGTAGCATCTTGGTGATGGCGGGGAAGATGTCGAGCGAGCGGCGATGGACGTCGCCTCCGGTGTAGGCGGCCAGGAAGGCGGGAATCATGACGTCGGAGCTGTAGGGGTTGACGGTGCCGTTCTCGGGGTTGAACTCTCCGCTCATGCCGGTACCTTCGGGATAGCGTGTGCCCATGTAGCGCTGCTCCACGCGCTGCTGCATGACGGCCAGGTTCTGCTGGAAGCGGTCGAAGGTCTTGCTGCGATAGCCGTTCGACACCTTGCCGCGCGAGGCGAAGGCCGTCTTGAGGCTGATGGTGGTCATGTTGAAGGAACCGTTCTGGGTGGTGGGGTTGCCTTGATACATGTATTGGATGCTCTTGTTGCGGTTGTCGGTGCGGCTCATGTTGAGGTCCACCTTGAGGTCGGTGAAGGGCTCGAGGGCTATCTTCACCTGCAGGTCTTCGGTGACGGCAGTGGTGGCGGGCGTGGCCACGCTGTCGGAGCAGAGGAGCCACTGGCGGTTTTTGGCGCGGTCGATGTAGTCGTCGTCGACGAAGCCGAAGCCGAAGTCGAGTCCGGGGTTGAAGAGTCCGTCGCGGCGTGTCTGGCCGAGCATGTCGCCCACGTTGGGACGGAAGCCGGGCAGGGCCAGGTTGTAGGTGTTGCGGTAGGAGACGGAGACGTTGCGCAGCATCATGGCGAAGCGTGCGGCGGTCTGGAGGAAGGAGTAGCCCTTCATCTCCTCGCGCGGCGGCAGGGCGATGACGTTGAGGCGTATCTGGGTGGTATCGTCGGGGGCGCGGGTGATGCGAATCTTGTTCTCGTCCACCTTCTTGAACTTGATTTTATAGGGGTGTCCGGTGCTGTCGAGGGCCGAGACGCGCAGCCGCTTGCTCTTCTGGTTATGGGTGATTTCGAGGATGGAGTCGGGGTAGAGGGTAATCTGTTCGGCGTAGCCCTTCTTCTCCTTCTCCTTCTGCTGGCTCTGCCCGCGGGCGTTGCTCTGGCGGGGAGCGGGTGCGGCAGCCTTCATACGGTTCAAGACGGAGTCTACGTCTTCGCCCGTCTTGGCTGCCTCTTCCTCGGCACGCTTGCGCTGTGCGGCAGCGCTCTCCTTCTCGCGCTTCTTGGCCTCGTCGGCACGCTGTTTCTCCTGCTTCTTCTTGTTGGCGGCGTTCTTGGCGCTGGTGGCCGAGAAGCGCTTGTTGGCCTCCTGGAGGAACTTGCTGTGGTTGTATAGCTTCTCGAGGTCGAGCTTGCCGTTCAGGTTGACGGCGCGCTGCGTGTTGATGGTGTTGCCCAGCGTGGAGCCGTCCTCCATCACGGCACCGCGGCGCCAGTTGTAGGTGGCGTTGTAGGTTCCGTCGGCCGACACCCAGTCGAGGGCCGGAATCTTGTCGAGGGGCACCTTGTAGCTCATCTGGGTGGTCTGGTTGTAGTCGAGGGGGCGTCCGAAGTTGCGGAGGCTCATCTTGATGGAGTCTTTCCAGGCCGAATACTGGTCGGGGTATAGGTCTTTGTTCACCTGCATGTAGGGTTCCTCCACCTCGGCGCGGGTGCCGCTCTGGAAGGTGAAGTGGAGGGCCTTGAAGATGTCCCAGCGGAGCTGGAAGTTGCGGTTCCAGAAGAACGACTGGCTGAAGCTGGCGGGCAGAGCAGAGGGCTGCTCGATGTTGTCGAGGTCACGCTCCTGCAGCTCGTAGTAGGTGCGGTTGATGTCGGTGGAGAAGGTGAGGCTCTGGGGTGCGAAGGCCAGGTTCTGGGCCTTGACGAGGTCGAGCCACTTGCTCTTTGACTTGAGCTTCTTGAACGGCTCCCACGCCTTCCAGTTGGGGCTCCAGGCGTAGTTCATGCCTCCGCGCCAGTTCTTCTCGTGCTCATAGACGGTGGTTTCGCCCTCGGTGCTCTGGGTGGAGTGGCTGTAGTTGAAGGTGAAGTTGGCCGGGTCGTAGGGCATGGGGTGCTTGGGCGAGACGATGTTGACCTTCATGCCGGTGAAGGAGAGGTTCTTGGATGTCTCGGTGCGCGTGGTGAGCGAGCGGAGCGAGTCTTTCTGTGCGCGGGTGGTGAGTGCGTCGAGGGCGTCCTCGAGGAGCATGTCGGTGTCGAAGGGGTTGTACTTCGGCTTGATGGTCTCCTTGCTGTAGTTGTAGTAGAGTGGCACGCTGACGCGGGCTTTCTCGGGCAGCAGTCGTCCGAGCTCTACGTTGGTGGTGACGGAGTAGTTGACGTTGTCCTCGTCGGAGCGCGAGGCCACGCTCTGCTCGATGCCTCCGAAGCCGGCGGTCTCGATTTCGGCCGTCACGTTGACCGAGCCGATGTCGGACGCTTGCAGGTTGAGGTTGCCCTGTGCGGCCCATCCGCCCTCGTTGGTGAA
>CAMJRQ010000084.1 GCA_946408305.1 uncultured Prevotellaceae bacterium | reverse complement strand
TGCCCAGGCCTGAATACCCCGTCTTCACCGACTACAGCGGGCGTAAGCGCCAGGCTACTTTCTACGAGGACGTGGCCGTCATGGCCGTCCCCGAAGGCGAGGACGTCTCGGCTGTCGATGTCGTCGACCTCACGCAGAAGACCTCTTCGGAAGGCCGCCTTCTCTGGGACGCCCCCGGGGGCAAGTGGCACGTCTTCCGCATCGGTCATGCCCCCACCATGTCTACGCCCCATCCGCTACCCGACGACATCATCGGTCGCGCACTCGAGGCCGACAAGCTCAGCGCCGAGGTCTCGGCCTACCACTGGGACCAGGTGCTCCAGCCTCTCGTCTCGACTGTCCGCCCCTTCATCGGGCGTTCCTTCACCCACATTCTGGTGGACAGCTACGAGGCTGGTCGCCAGGACTGGACCGACGGCTTCCCCGAACGCTTCCGGCAGATGCACGGCTACGACCCGCTACCCCTCATTGCGCTCGCCCAGGCACAGCCCGGCAATCCGCTCTCCAAGAAGTTCGAGGCCGACCGCGCCGCCACCATCAACCGCCTCTTCATCGAGGGCAGCTGGCTGCCTGCCCGCGAGAAGATTCACGAGGCTGGACTCCAGATGTTCTGGGAACCCTACTCAGGCCCATTCAGCACCCAGGAGTGCATCCCCATCCCCGACCTCCCCATGTCTGAGTTCTGGACCACTGGTTCGGGTCGCATCCAAGCCTCCTTCATCGACCGGGCCCGCGAGGCAGGTAAGAACCTCATCGGTGCCGAAGCCTTCACCGGATGGCCCGACAACAGCCGCTACACCGAGGATCCCGCCTTCCTGAAGCACTCGGCCGACGGTGTCTTCGTCTCGGGCATCAACCTGCTTTTCCTTCACCACTGGGTCCACCAGCCCTTCGACGACCGCTATCAGCCCGGCATGGGCATGGGCTGGTGGGGCACTCACTTCGGCCGAAACCAGACGTGGTTCCGCCCCGGCCGCGCTTTCTTCACCTATCTCAGCCGCTGCCAGATGATGCTCCGCCAGGGACGGCTCATGGAGCACAGTGGCAACCAGCTCCATCGCCAGCTCAGCGAGTCTGACATCTATTTTCTGGTGAACCAGGGACAGGCCTCGGTCACGGAAAGCGTCCGCCCCCTCCGGAAGCCTGCCGAGGCACAGCTTTGGGACCCCTACACCGGGCAAATCTCCTCCATCGACCCCGACACAGCCTTCGCCATCCCTCTTGGCCCTGGCCAGTCGGTTTTCCTTGTGCTGAACCAGTCGGCTTCCCGCTACAAGGCCGAGTCGCTCCCCACAACTTCTGGCCGCCGGTTTTGCCGATGGCTGGGCGACGTCTGCGACGTGCGTTTTGAGCCTAGGCTCGACGAACCTTTCACCCTCTCCGACTTCCGCCTCGCCGACCTTAGTCACGCTGACGACGAGCGACTTCGCTATTTCGCGGGCACCGCAACCTATGAGTTCAGCACACGCCTCACGGCCGACGACCTGCGCCACCGGCGCGTGCTCATCTCCCTCGGTGCCCTCCACGACATCGCCGAGCTGTGGGTCAACGGCCGACAGGTGGCCACCCTGTGGAATCCGCCCTACGAGGCCGACATCACCCGCCATATGCGCAAAGGAGAGAACCGCATTGCCGTGGCCGTGACCAACAACTGGGCCAACCGTCTCATCGGCGACGAGCAGCTGGAGCCCGACTTCGAGTGGGGCATGGATCGCGGAGTCGCGCGAGGCCGTTCCATCAAAGGCTTCCCCGAGTGGTTCGTGCGCAACGAGCCTCGCCCCTCACAGCGGCGCACCTTCGTCATCTGGAATTACTATCGCAAGGATTCGCCCCTGCAGCCCGCCGGACTAATTGGCCCAGTGGAGCTGACGTTCGAAGAAACGGAGTAGGGGAGAGTTAAAATGTTAAAGAGTTAAAGACTTGCGCAAGCATGTTCGCTTGCTTGCGCAAGTAAAGGCCCTTGCTTGCGCAAGTCCGATGCCGGGCTTGCGCAAGCCTTTTTTAATCCTTTTGTATTTAGGATGCCCCGCCCTCTATTTCTTCGCCTTCCTCTTCTGCTTCTTCTTGGGCAGAAGTTCGCGCCAGCGGTCGAAGTCTTTCTTGATTTGCAGTCCGATGCCCTGAGTGGTGAGCGAGGATTGGATGAAGTAGCGGTCGTTGGTCTGATTGTAGGCCTTTAGGGCGAGGGAGCCGGAGCGGGTGAGGAGGTAGCGGACGTCGAAATCGCCGATGAAGTTGTTGGTGGAGTAGTAGCTCTCGCGGTAGCCGAAGTTGCCGTTGATGAGCAGGCGGTTGTTGAGCAGGCGTCCGGAGAGGATGCCCTCGACGTCGAGCTGGTCCCATCCGGTCTCGCCCGTGCGCAGGTTGGCTCCGAAGCTCCATTTGTCGGTGCCCATGGCGTTGGAGAGTATCTGGTTGAACTGGCTCGAGAGTGAGCTGCTGAGGAAGGAGTTCATGGCCGTGGTGCCCTGGTTGGAGCCTGCGGCATACTGCGATTCGTAGCTGTAGAAGCGTCCGATGCCGAGGAGATAGATGACCTGCATGTTGCGTTCTTCCTCGGTGCTGACCATCTGGCGCACCATCTCTTTCTCGTCTTCGTTGGCATTGGGGAGGTCGAAGTCGAAGGTGACGACGGGCTCGAGTGGTCGTCCGGTGATGTTCATGATGCAATCGACGCGGGTGTTGGAGAGTCCCAGGCTGGTGGCCGAGAGGTCGTCGAGCGAGACGTTGGGCACGTTGTAGACGGCTTTCAGGTTGAGCGAAGCCTGCTGTGCGTTGCCGCCGAACGAGATGGTGCCGCCTTGCTGGAACTGGAAGTCTTTGCGGATGACGTCCTGGAGCGAGAGTTTGTAGATGCCGTCCTCGACGTGGTAGGTGCCATACATGGAGAACTTCCCCTTGTTATAATAGTTGGCCAGGATGTGGCCGTTGCCGTGCAGGTTGATGTAGTCGCCCGAGCGGGTGTCCATGAGGACGCGCAGGGTGGCGTCGGGGGTGATGTCGAGGTTGAAGTTCAGCCTCAGGTCAGATTCCGATTCCTCCTCGTCGTCGTCATCCTGCTCCTTTCCCGAGGACGTGGGGGAGTTCGGAGAAAGGGTCTCCTTTCCTGGAGAGATGTTTTCCTTGTAAGTAATGAAGCCGGCCTCGGTGATGGTTTCGGGGCTGGTGGAGTTGTAGACGATGGTGCTGCCCGGCATGGGGGTGCCACTGATGTCGGCCGTCATTTCGCCCGACTGTCCGGAAATCTTGATGTTTCCGGTGGCGAAGATGGTTCCGCAGAAGCTCATGTCGCCCAGCTCGCGGAAGTCGTAGCCCAGAACGTTGCGTGCCTCGGCCTGCACGTCGTAGCGCAGGTGTTTTAGGTTCTGGTGCCTGAGGTGGACGTCGAGGATGGCGCAGTGCTCGTTCATGCCGGGGTGGCCGAGCTGGTCGTAGATGCGGGCTTGGCGAATGAGTATGTTGTCGGGGCTCAGTATGACGCTGTCGCCTGCCAGATGGTAGTCCACACCGAGGGCATTGACGTGTGTCGTGGCCTCGTCCACCATCATTTCGCCCTCGAGGTTGATTTTCTTGAATGGCCCGAAGACGCGCACCCAGCCCGTGGCGCGGCCCTTGAGCCCGGTGAAGATGCTCGAGGTGTATTTGTTCAGGAAGTGCAGGTTGCAGCGGCGTGTGCGGATGTCGAGGTTGATGCCGCCCTTGGGATTCGTCTTTCCGGGCCGGATGGTTCCCCGGACGGTTGTCTGGTGGTTGGCGGCGGGGTCGCTGATGAGGGCGTCGAGCATGATGCCGCCCTCCTCGTCGTCGCCCCAGTTCCCGTGGACGTCCATGTGTCCCATCGGGCCGCCGTTGAAGGTGAAATTCTCCACTTGCAGGAAGGCGTCGGCGCGAGGCTTCCCGCGCAGGTCCTTGGCATAGACGCGCCCGGTGGCTTCGCCGTCGAATTCGACGGTGTGGAAGTTGATGAGGTCGAAGATGTAGGCCAGGTTTATCTGGTGGAGGTCGGCCACGAGCGAGTCTTGCTCGTCGGGCGAGATGCGTCCGCCGATGCTCAGGTATTTGTCGGCTTTCGAGAGGCGCAGGCCGCTGAGGTCCACCACTCCGTCGTGATAGTCGAAGCGAGCGGGATGCACGTTCCAGACGGTGTCGTTGATGATGAGGTTCGAGGGGTTGATGTCGCCTCTGATGGCCTGCCGTCCGTCCATGTCCTTATAGAAATGCCCTGTCACGTCGATTTCCCCTATTTGTGTCTGGCGTCCCTTTCCGTTCCAGTGGAGTTGGGTGCGCAGTTTGTCGTCGTTCGAGAAGGCATTCACGCCGAGCGTCACGGGCCAGCCCTTCATCTGTCGCTCCAGCAACATGCTGAGCTGCATCTGCTGCGGCGTGCTCTGCGCGTGGCAGTCGATGTGCTGCAGGCGTTCCTTTCCGAACGTCAGCTCGGGCACCTGTGCGTTGAATGTCAGCAGGTTCAGGTTGCCATCCATCCGTCCGTCGATGACCGATGGCTGGGGGATGGCGATGTCTTTCCCGGCCAGACGCGCCAGAAAGACCGTGTCCTGGATGGTGGCGCTGAACACCACATCGTCTTTCCCGCTCTGTGCCGCATGTCTTGCCCCCTGCTCCTTGAAAATGCTCGGCAGATAGGCCTGCATGATGCCCTTCAGCGTGGTCCCCAGATTTTGCCATTGATACTGCCCGTCGATGTTTGCCTTGAGGAACGGGCTTGTCAGCGTCAGGTGCTTTTCGCTCCCCTCGGGACTGCTCGTGATGACGATGGAGTCGGCCAGGCAGTCCTCGCGGCCTTCGGAGTGGATGCAGAGGTCGCCGATTCTCACCCTTCCGGCCACCTCGTCGAGCGAACGTCCGGCGAGCTCGGCATCCAGGTTGAGCGTGAAGCGTTCGCCCTCGAAACGGTCGATGAGCTTCAGCTCGTGGGGGCAGACATCCACCAGTGCCGCATAGCAGTTCAGTCCCTTTTTCGAGGCTTCCACCTGAATCTCGGCGTCTCCGTTTTTGTCCTGAATTCCGATGCTTCCGGTGTATCTCTCTCCGGAGACGGAACCCTCGTAGCGGATGTCGTGATAGGGGTAGCCGCGATAGGTGACCGATTCTATCACGCCCTGGGCCCTCAGGTCGGGCCGCCCGTCGGCGTCCTTGATTCTGCCGGTGACGTGAGACGTTAGCGAGATGCTTCCTAAATCACTTAAATCGGAGCTATTTAGAAATCTGGTTGGCACGACGTTATCTGCTCTTATATTAGCATTTACTTCACCTTCTTTGTCGAGCGTTCCGTTGAGGATAGCTCGTCCTATTTCGGTGGAGATTTCCATGTCGGCCTGCGTCAGGTTCTTCGTCATCGAGAGAGTTCCGCGGGCCGAGACGGGGAAAATCGGTTTTTCCAGAATGCCTGCCTTACGCGAGGCTTCCGGAAATAAACTTGTAAATATTTCTGCTTCGCTCTTCCGCAGTGTTAGCTGTGCCACATCGGCCATGAGCGAGGGGCGTTGGTCAAGGTCGGTCGCCTCGATTGAGGCGTTCAGGATCGTCTCGCCTTGCCGGTTCGACACTGCGAGGTTGGGCAGCCTCAACGTGCCATCTCTCCCCTCGATGGTGGTGCTCAGGCTCAGCTGTTCGTCGGCGTTCGCCAGTGGCGGAATCAGGGGCGCCATTTCGGGGAGCCACACGCTGCCCTCGAGCTGTCCATGGCATTCGGCTTTCAGCAGCGCGTCGCGGTCCAGCCGCATGTTGCCCGGTGAGGATTTCAGGCTGAGGCCGCGGATGTGGAGATTCGAACGCGAGAGTGCGGCC
>CAMJRQ010000083.1 GCA_946408305.1 uncultured Prevotellaceae bacterium | reverse complement strand
TTTCCTCTCACTGGCGTTCGGCTACGGCTCGCCTCCGTCGGGCAGGGCACTGTCCTCCCCTCACCGCAGCACGGAAAGACATCGAGTCTTTCCTCTCACTGGCGTTCGGCTACGGCTCGCCTCCGTCGGGCAGGGCACTGTCCCCTTGCCCTCCATCGCTGCGCTCGCCCTGCTCGGAGGGCATACTGGAAGGCCACTTCTTTCTTCGAGCCCCCCTTGTTTCATGCTTCAAAGATAGCAAAAAACGACTTTTCCCACATTTTCAGCACAACGCTTGTCCCCACGTGGTACAAATGCGTTCTCCCCCACCCCGCCCCGACGACGCCGCATGCTTGCGGTAGAAAAGGCTCCCGCTACAGCAAGCATGGGCTCCCGCAACAGCAAGCATGGGCTCCTGCTTGCGCAAGGCCTGCCCAGCTGCCCGCCCGTGCAAAATCAGCGCGAGACTTTGCTTTTCTGCTCGCTTATTCGTACCTTTGACCTTTGGTCGAAGATACTCCCGCTCGGAAAAGCACAAATAAATTTGGCTTTCCGCTCGCTTATTCGTACCTTTGCCACTGAGATGAGAGAAAAGGCTGTCATGATATTTCTATGCGTAGCCTTGGCGGGGCTCGCCTGGGCCAACGTGCTGTGGGGGTCGCTGAGCATCCCGGCAGGAAGCGTGGTGGAGATTCTGCGCGGCGGAACAGACGGCGAGAATCCGGCCTGGCGATACATCGTCGTGGAGAGCCGCCTGCCCCAGATGGGCACGGCGCTGTTGTGCGGCGCCGCGCTGAGCGCCAGCGGACTGATGCTGCAGACACTCTTCCGCAACCCGCTGGCGGGACCGAGCATACTGGGCATCGACGCGGGAGCCAACCTGGGCGTGGCTGCCGTGATGCTGGGACTGGGCGGCAGCCTGTCGGTGGGCAACCTGACGATGGGTGGCCAAGCGCTGGTCGTTCTGGCTGCCATGGCGGGGGCGACGGCCGTGATGGTGTTGCTGCTGATGCTCTCGCAGACGCTGCGCAGCGGCACGATGCTGCTCATTGCCGGTGTGGTGGTGGGCTACGTGACGGGCTCGGTCATCTCACTGCTCAACTATAGCGCCACGGAGGAGGGGGTGCACAACTACGTCGTCTGGGGCATGGGAACCTTCGGCAGCGTGGCGCTGGACCGTCTGCCGCTCTTTGCGGGGCTGACGGGCGCGGGGCTGGCCGGAACACTGATGCTGACGAAACCGCTGAACGCGCTGCTGCTGGGCGAGCGCTATGCCTCGAACCTGGGCATCAACGTCGTCGGCACGCGCCGCGCGCTGCTCCTCACCACAGGACTACTGACGGCCGCGACGACGGCCTTCTGCGGCCCCATCTCGTTTCTGGGCCTGGCCGTGCCCCACATCGCGCGGCTGGCTCTGCGCTCGAGCAACCACCGCCTGCTCATGCCTGCCACGATGCTCTGCGGCGCCTGTCTGGCGCTGGCCTGCAACCTGCTCTGCACCCAGCTGCGACCGGGCAGCGTGTTGCCCATCAACGTGGTGACGCCGCTCATCGGAGCCCCGGTGATTCTATACGTAATCATAAAGAATGGGATTAGGGATTAAAGATTAGGGATTAAAGATTAGGGATTAAAGATTAGGGATTAACGCTATAACATTTTGACATTGAAAATGAGAAGAATGACGACCCTCATCGCCGTGCTGACCTGCACCGTGGCGATGGCCGAAGTGAACTACCAGACGGTGCCGCTGGCACGGAGTATCGAACCAGACAAGAGCGGGAAACAGACGTTGCTCGTCAGAGGGCAGGCTGTCTCCTACCCCGAAGGGAACGCCAAGATGAAGCGCAACGCCGAGTTTGCCCAAGAGTATCTGGGACTGACACCCCAGCCCGCCCAGAAGCGGAAGACGGCGCCGGTGAGGCTCAGCCTGGGCCTCGAGAGCGCAAACCCCGACGCCTACCGCATCAGCGTGGGCAAGCGCGGAGTGGAGATTCAGGGAGCCTCGGAGAGCGGCGTGTTCTACGGGCTGCAGACGCTGCGCAAGAGCGTGATGAACGAGCCGGGCGACACCATCGCCCTGCCCTGGGCCACGATTCAGGACGAGCCCCGCTTCCAGTATCGCGGCACGATGCTCGACTGTGCCCGCCACTTCCTGCCGGCCGCATTCGTGAAGAAGTTCATCGACATTCTGGCCCTCCACGGCGTGAACAAGTTCCACTGGCACCTGACCGACGACCAGGGATGGCGCTTCGAGGTGAAGCAGCTGCCCGCACTGGCCGAGAAAGCCAGCCACAGGCCCTACACCATCGTGGGGCGCAACGTGGGGCTGCACGACCCGCAGAACGCCATCTACGACGGAGTGCCCGAGGGCGGCTTCTATTCCCAGCAGGAGCTGCGCGACATCGTGGCCTACGCCGCCGAACGCTACATCACCATCATCCCCGAGATTGACCTGCCCGGCCACATGGTGGCGGCGCTGAGCGTCTATCCCGAGCTGGGCTGCACGGGCGGGCCCTACTTCGTGCGCCCCTATTGGGGAGTGGACCCCGACGTGCTCTGCGCCGGCAATCCCGGCACGCTGCGGTTCATCAAGACCGTGCTGGGCGAGCTGTGCGACGTCTTCCCCAGCCAGTTCATCCACATCGGAGGCGACGAGAGTCCGCGCGACCGCTGGAAGGCCTGCCCCAAATGTCAGGCCAAGATGAAGGAGCTGGGGCTCGCGAAGGAGGCTCAGCTGCAGACCTACATCAACAAGGAGGTGGAGACGTTCCTCGCCACCCGCGGACGCGAACTCATCGGATGGGACGAGACGCTCGAGGGCGGACTCTCGGAGAACGCCATCGTCATGAGCTGGCGCGGATTCCAGGGAGGCATCGACGCCGCCCGGCAGCACCACCGCGTCATCATGTCGCCCACGAGCCACTGCTACATCGACTACTACCAGCTGAAGAACCAGGGCGCCCAGCCGCTCGCCATCGGCGGCTATCTGCCGCTGAGCAAGGTCTACAGCCTGGAACCCGTGCCCGCCGAACTCTCGGCCGAGGAGAGCCGCTACATCCTGGGAGCGCAGTGCAACCTGTGGGGCGAATACGTGGCCGCCCCCGACCACGCCGAATACATGCTCCTGCCCCGTCTGGCCGCCATGAGCGAGGTGCAGTGGATGCAGCCCGAAGCGAAGAACTTTGAGCAGTTCACCGCACGCCTCTCCGAGCTGGAGAAGAGCTACCGCAAGCTGGGCTACAAGTTCTGCACCTCGTTCGAATAGCGCATGATTACACTCAGCAACCTCACCACCGGCTACGGCCGCCACATCATCTCGCGCCGCATCTCGGCCACGCTCCAGCGCGGCGAGCTGGTGAGCCTGCTCGGTGCCAACGGCATCGGCAAGAGCACCCTGCTGCGCACGATGGCCGCCTTTCAGCCAGCCTTGGAGGGCGAGATTATCATCGGCTCCGCCCCCCTCTCGCAGTTCTCGGCCAGCGAGCGCAGCCATCTGATTGGCGTGGTGCTGACGGAGCGGCCCGCGGTGCAGAACATGCGGGCCAGCGAGCTCGTGGGGATGGGGCGCAGTCCCTACACCGGCTTCTGGGGCACGCTCTCCGACGAAGACCGCCGCATCGTGGACGAAGCCATGCAGCGCACCGGCATCGAGGCTCTCGCCCACCGCTTCGTCGACACACTGAGCGACGGCGAACGCCAGAAGGTGATGATTGCCAAGGCCGTGGCACAGCAGACACCCATCATCCTGCTCGACGAGCCCACCGCCTTCCTCGACTTCCCCAGCAAGGTGGACACCATGCGCATGCTGCGCCAGCTGGCCCATTCGATGCAGAAGGTCATCTTCCTGAGCACCCACGACATCGAGATGGCCCTGCAGCTGAGCGACCGCGTGTGGCTCATGACGGCCGAGGGTATCCACTCAGGCACGCCCGACCAGCTCGCGGCCGACGGAACTCTGGAGGCCTTCCTCCGGCACGACGGCGTCTGCTTCAACCCCGCCGACAAAACGCTGCGCATCCTGAAATGACGTATCGCGACTTCGGCACCTGGCTGCAGGGCGAACTGGGCTGCAAGGCGCAGAAACTCTCGGTGGACGCCGGATCCTCGTGCCCCAACCGCGACGGGACGCTCTCCACGGGCGGCTGCACCTTCTGCAACAACCAGACGTTCAGCCCCGCCTACTGCCGCGCCTCCGAGAGCATCACCGAACAGCTCGAGCGGGGCAAGCAGTTCTTTGCCCGCAAGTATCCCTCGATGCGCTATCTGGCCTACTTTCAGGCCTACACCAACACCTACGCTCCCCTGCCCCGCCTCGCCGAGCTCTACGAGGAAGCCCTCCGCGTGCCCGGCGTGGTGGGGCTGGTCGTCAGCACCCGCCCTGACTGCGTTTCCGACGAGCTGCTGCGCTATCTGAGCGAGCTCAACCGCCGCACGTTTCTGATTATGGAATACGGAGTGGAGAGCGCCAGCGATGCGACGCTGCGGCGGATTCACCGAGGCCACACGTTCAGCCAGGCCGCCGACACCATCCGCCGCACGGCAGCCGAGGGCATCCGGGTGGGTGCCCACATCATCCTGGGCTTCCCCTGGGAAAGTCACGACGAGCTGATGCGGCAAGCCGACGAGGTGGCCCGTCTGCCGCTCACCACCCTGAAGCTCCACCAGCTGCAAATCATCCGCGGCACAGCCCTGGCCGAGGAATACCTGCGCCAGCCTTGGCCCATGCCCTCGGCCGAGGAATACGTGTGGCTCGTGGCCGACTACATCTCCCATCTGCCCCCGACGCTTGTTCTCGAGCGCTTCGTCTCGCAAAGCCCACCCCAGATGGTCATCGCGCCCCGATGGGGACTGAAGAACCACGAGTTTGCAGAGATTCTGAAAAAAGTAGAGGAAACTTAATCTTCTCTGCCGACCATCTTCCGCAGAGCCTCTTCTTCCTCCTGTGTGCGCTTCACAATGTCGAAGCGTTGCCAGAGGGTGGAGTCGTAGCCGGCTTCCTCGATGTCGACCAGCGTATTGGCCGTCGTCGCCACCTGTTTGTTGGAGGGCAAGTCGGCATCGGGCACGTTGAAAAGCAGGATGTTGTACTTCATCAGTTCATTTCCACCGCTCACCGAAAGCGTCGAGACAGCCGCATAGCCGTCGGCATAGTCGTAGCCGAGGTGAAACTTGATGAGCGTGGGCCGCCTTACGAAGTCCACATACTGGTAGGCATTGTTCACCAAGCCGTCGAAGCTCAGCGGTCGGCACGTCGAGGCATCCACGAAGAGTCGCCCGGTGATGTATCGCCGACGTGCCAGCGTCTCAGACTTCCGGTTCCGCCAAACGAAGTCGATGCGGTAGAGGCGCGTGCCGTCCTCCGAGTGCAGCGTTTCGAGCTTCGTCCGATAATACCTGCGCACGGTGCGCAGGCTGCTCAGCGGTTGCACGGTCTCGGCCCAGAAGATGCTCTGAAAGGTGCGCGCGCCCACTTCGGTCACGCGCTGCAGGTTTGTTCTCCGCAGCCTGAGGTTGCTCTCCTCGCCCGCCTCGTTGCGCCCGCCGATGCCGCTCAGCATCGTTTCTTCGCGCAGGTTCACGGCAGCCCGGGCCCTGAGGAAACCTTCGATGAGGTACGAGTCGCTCGTGTTGCGGATGAGGTGGCGCACGAAGTACCCCTTCGTCTCCTTCTTCCGTTTCTTGTAGTCGCGCTCGATGTGCTGGATTACGCGCCGCAGGATGTCATTCACCTCGTCGGGCGTGACCACCACCTCGCGCAGCACCATCTGCATGAGATCGGAAGAGCAAACACCATGAAGAAAGCCCAAAGGGCGGCGAGGAAGGGGAGTCGAGACCACC
>CAMJRQ010000082.1 GCA_946408305.1 uncultured Prevotellaceae bacterium | reverse complement strand
GCGTCTCGCCCTACAACGCCCAGGGCAAGCGCATGACCTCGTTTGCGTCGGTCTTCGTCACCCCGCTCGTCGACGACACCATCGAGGTGAACATCGAGCCGGCCCGCATCTCGTGGGACACGTTCCGTTCCTCGGGCGCCGGCGGGCAGAACGTGAACAAGGTGGAGTCGGGCGTCCGCCTGCGCTACCAATACAAAGACCCCTACACGGGCGAGGAGGAGGAAATCCTCATCGAGAACACCGAGACGCGCGACCAGCCCAAGAACAAGGAGAACGCCCTGCGCCTGCTGCGCTCCATGCTCTACGACAAGGAACTGCAGCACCGCATGGCCGAGCAAGCCAAGGTGGAGGCCGGCAAGCGCAAGATAGAGTGGGGCAGCCAGATTCGCAGCTACGTCTTCGACGACCGCCGCGTCAAAGACCACCGCACCAACTATCAGACGAGCGACGTGGGCGGAGTCATGGACGGAAAAATCGACGCCTTCATCAAGGCCTATCTCATGGAGTTCGGCGGCGAGGAAGGATAGATGGATTAGAAATCAGCCAGTAATATTATGAGCAAAGCAAAGAAAGAGATGCGCGCAGCCAAGAAGGCTAAGCGCGAGGCCCAGGAAGGCCGCAGGGTAGTTCGCTACGTGGCAGGAGCTCTCATCCTGCTCATGGTGGTAGCCATTGCCATGGTGCTGATTCTGTAGGGCCATGGGCTTGGAAATCGAGCGTAAGTTTCTGGTCAAAGGCGAATTTCGCGACCAGGCTTACAGCCACAGCCGCATCCGCCAGGGATACATACTGACGGGCAACGGCAAGACGGTTCGCGTGCGCCTTCGCGACAGCCGGGGCTACCTGACCATCAAGGGGCCCAGCGACCAGGCCGGCCTGGGCCGCTACGAGTTCGAGACCGAGATATCCGAACAGGATGCGCGCGACCTGCTGCGCCTCTGCGAGCCCGGCCTCATCGACAAGACGCGCTATCTCGTCAGGAGCGGCCGCCACACCTTCGAGGTCGACGAATTCTATGGCGACAACGAGGGGCTGGTGATGGCCGAGGTGGAGCTGGCGAGCGCGGACGAGCCCTTCGAGAAGCCCGCGTTCATCGGGCGCGAGGTGACGGGCGACCGCCGTTTCTACAACTCCCACCTGCGGCGCAATCCTTTCTGCCTCTGGCGCCACGAAGCCCCCTCGCCCGAGGAGTGAGGCGTGCGGCACGACAGCATTCATCCCAACAAACAACTAATATTAAAAACGATGAAGAAATTCCTTTTCGTGCTCCTGCTCATGGCAGGAATGGTTTCGCAGGCCCGTGCCCAGTTCTTCGTGGGCGGCACAGGCGGCGTGGGTTATCTGAACGACGCGTTCCGTTTGGCAATCAAGCCAATGGCGGGTTATGAATTCAACGACCGCTGGGCAGTGGGCACTTCGCTGGGCCTGAGCCTGGCCAACAGCGAGGTGGCTGGCGTGGCCGACCCCTTCGTGCGTTTCACCTGCTGGCACAACGACCGGCTCTATGTCGACGCCGTGGCTCATGCCGACATGATTTTCAAGAGCGAGCTCTATGGTGCCAACGTAGGCGTCTCGCCCGCCTTGCGCTATAGCTTCGGCTCCCATTGGCAGGTGACTGGCCAGTTTGGCCTCATCGGCGCCCAGTATGATGGTGCCGACTGGTATCCCGCCTTCGCCTTCACGGCCAGCACCGAGCTGGGCGTCATCTATCGCTTCTGAGTGACACCCTTCAGCGTTCAAGGGAAAGTCGGTAAAAAGGCTGCTTTTACATAGCCGTTACACCGTGGCGTAATCTTTTTACACCACGGTGTAATAGTTTTACGCCGTGGTGTAAAAACCGTGTAACGGCGGTGCCATCGTCAAATCTCTAACTGCCTGACCGGGAGCCAAGAGCGGTTCCTCACTCCTTCATGCGGCCGCGCAGCTCGCGCCATTCGGCCAGGAGATCCCAGATGGCGTCCTCGGAGAGAACGCCGCGGGGCAGTCCGTCGGGCAGTCGGCCGGCCTGATCGTCGGCCAGGTCTTGCCACCACTCGGGGCTGCCGTAATACTGTTCGAGCCGCTCCACGTCGGGGCGGGCTGCCTCATAGAGGTCGAGCGCCGCATCGAGTGCCCGGGCTGCTTCTGTGGCGCGGCGCAGTCGCTGCTCCATCAGGCTGATTCTCTCGGTCTGTTCCATCAGTTGGTCTTTTTAGGAATGAAACGCCAGGCGGCCAGGCCCACGAGCGTGCCCAGGAGGGCGCCGAGCGTGTTGGCCACGAAGTCGAGCCAGTCGCCCGAGCGGCAGGTGGTCAGGTGGGCCTGCATCAGCTCCAGCACACCGCCCATGGCCACGGGCAAGAGGAAGGCTCCCACGGCCAGCCGCCGTGCGTCGGGGCGCACATGGCGCCGCGCATACTCGAACCAGACGGTCAGCGCGAGGCCGCCGTACATGAGCATGTGGGCCCACTTGTCGGCCAGCGAGACGTGCTCCATCAGCTTCACCTCCGGGATGCGGATGAGCGAGAGCACCGCGATGGCCACAGCCAGGAGCAGGCTCAGCGGATAGCGCTTCAGATAATTTGTAAGCATAAAGGGCGTGTTTTGTTCCAAATTTGCTGCAAAGTTACGCTTTTTCTTTGTAATTTTGCATCGTTTTCATAAATATGCAAGGTATCACATGGAGAGTCGCGGAAGTTTTGGCAGCAAAATAGGGGTCATTCTGGCCTCGGCAGGCTCGGCCGTGGGGTTGGGCAACATCTGGCGTTTCTCGACCGAGGTGGGCCGCAACGGCGGTGCCGCCTTCATCCTGATTTACCTGTGTTTCGTCCTGCTGCTGGCCCTGCCGGTGATGGTGGGCGAGTTTGTCATCGGGCGTGCCTCGAAGGCCAACACCGTCGATGCTTACCGTCGGCTCTCTCCGGGCCGGCCCTGGTTCGTGGCGGGCTATCTGAGCCTGCTGGCCGGGGTGATGGTGCTTTCGTTCTATTCGGTGGTGGCCGGTTGGACGCTCCATTATGCGGTGTCGGCGGCAGCCAACCAGCTGGTGGGCAGTCACGACTTCGGTGCCGAGTTCGCCACGTTCGTCTCCCATCCGCTGCGCCCGCTGCTCTATCTCGGAATCTTCCTGCTGCTCACCCATCTGGTGGTGGCCCGAGGCGTGCAGCAGGGCATCGAGCGGTTCTCCAAGTGGATGATGCCCCTGCTCTTCCTCATTATCCTGGTGCTGATGTGCTGCTCGCTGGCCATGCCCGGTGCGAGCGAAGGGCTGCGCTATCTGCTGCGCCCCGACTTCTCGCGCGTCACTGCCCCGGTGGTGCTCAGCGCCGTGGGGCAGGCCTTCTTCTCACTGAGCGTGGGCATCGGCTGCATGCTGACGTATGCCTCGTACTTCAGTCCCTCGACGCATCTGGCCTCCTCGGCCCTGAAGATATGTATGATAGACACGTTGGTGGCCGTCTTGAGCGGTTTCATCATCTTCCCCGCCGTCTTTAGTGTGGAGGGCGTGGCCGTGGATGCCGGCCCCGGTCTGGTGTTCATCACGCTGCCCAACGTCTTCCTGTCGGCCTTCAGCACCGTGCCCGCAGTGGGCTATGTCTTTTCGCTGCTCTTCTACGTGCTGCTCCTGCTGGCAGCCCTGACCAGCAGCATCTCGATGCACGAGATAAACACTGCCTACCTGCACGAGCGCTTCCACATGCCCCGGCGCCGCGCGGCATGGATAGTCACCGCGGTGTGTCTGGTGCTGGGCGCAGCCTGCTCGCTGTCGTTCGGGCCCTGGAGCGAGGTGAAGGTGCTGGGCATGAGCTTCTTCGACTTCTTCGACTTTGCCACGGCCAAGTTCCTGATGCCGCTGGGCGGTATCATCATCTGCCTCTTCGTGGGTTGGGCCATGGACCGTCGGCTGGTGATGGACGAGCTGACCAATGGCACGGACAGCCATCGCCGCGTGGCCCGCTTCCTGGTGTTCCTGCTGCGGTGGGTGGCGCCGGTGGGAGTGGCTGCGATATTCATAAACGGACTAATCGGAAACGAGACATAAATGGAGATACGCAAGAATTTCGGGAGCCGCGCCGGCGCCGTGCTGGCAGCTGCAGGCTCGGCCGTGGGACTGGGCAACGTGTGGCGATTCCCCACCGAGGTGGGCAACAACGGCGGTGCCGCCTTCATCCTCATCTATCTGATCTGCGTGCTGCTCGTCGGCGTGCCGGTGATGCTGAGCGAATTTGTGGTGGGGCGTCATACGCATGCCAACACCGTCACGGCCTTTGCCCGGCTGGCGCCCCACTCGTGGTGGCGCTTCGAGGGCGTGCTGAGCGTCTTCGCGGCCTTTCTCATCCTGTCCTACTACGTGGTCATCTCGGGCTGGACGCTGTATTATTTGGTGGAGACGCTGCAGGGCAGTCTGACCCACGACCAAGACTTCAAGGCGGGCTTCAACGCCTTCGTCTCGCATCCGTGGTGGCCCGTGGTGTCGGCCTGCGCCTTCATGGGCATGACGCATCTGGTCATCGCCCGCGGCGTGCAGTCGGGCATCGAGCGTGTGAGCAAGATTCTGATGCCCATGCTGCTCGTCATCCTGGTGCTGCTGGTGATTTGCTCGTTCTCCATGCCCGGAGCGCGCGAGGGGCTGCGCTTCCTCCTGAAACCCGATTTCTCGAAGGTCACCACCCGCGTGATGCTCAGCGCCATGGGGCAGGCCTTCTTCTCGCTGAGCCTGGCCATGGGCTGCCTGTGCACGTATGCCTCGTACTTCACCGACGAGACGCGGCTCGTGCGTACGGCCGTGAACGTCAGCATGATTGACACGATGGTGGCCATCCTGAGCGGCTTCGTCATCTTCCCGGCCGTGTTCAGTGTGCCGGGTGTCGAGGCCGATGCTGGCCCGGGATTGGTGTTCATCACGCTGCCCAATGTCTTCCACATGGCCTCGCTACAGCTCCCCTGGGTGGCCTACATCTTCTCGGTGATGTTCTATCTGCTGCTCCTGCTGGCCGCGCTGACGAGCGCCATCTCGCTCCACGAATCGGTCACGGCCTATGTGTTGGAAACCACGCGCCTCTCGCGTCGCAGCGCTTCGGCCGTCGTCTCGGTTCTCTGCATGCTGGTGGGTGTGGCCTGCTCGCTGTCGTTCGGCCCGTGGAACGGCTTCCGCCTCTTTGGCATGACCATCTTCGAGTTCCTCGACTTCACGGCATCCAAGATTTTCCTGCTCTTCGGCGGCATCATCATCTGCCTCTTTGTGGGCTGGAAGCTCGACCGCCAGCTCTTGCTCGCCGAGGTGACGAACCGCGGCACGCTGCGCTTCCGCCTCTTCCGCCTCTATGTCTTCCTGATACGCTACGTTGTGCCCGCCTTCATTGCCGTCGTCTTCGTCAACGAATTGATTAGATGAGCCGACGTCCCTTCCTCTCGCGCAGCGACCGCCGTGCCCTGCTCGTGCTCGAGTGGCTGCTGCTCGTGGCGGTCTTCGGCGCCGGCATCTACGGATGGACGCGCTCGAGTCGACGGAGCCCGGCCGCCGCGGCCGATTCCACCTTATATAATAATCGCGCGCAGACGACCGAGAAGCCCGCCTACGTCTACCACGTCGACGAAGAACCGGTGGAGACCTTCCCCTTCGACCCCAACACGGCCGACAGCACCACGCTCCTCCGGCTGGGGCTGGCTCCGTGGCAAGTGAGGGCCATCTATCGGTATCGCGCCAAGCACGGGCGTTATCATTCGCCCGAGGACTTCCAGCGGCTGCCGGGCATGACGGGCGAGCTGTGGGAGCGGCTCGGGCCGCAGGTCAGGATTGCCGAGTGCTTCCGCCTGCTGGAGCCGAAGCCGCGCTCCTTGCAGCCGCGCTCTCCGCAACAGCTCCCC
>CAMJRQ010000081.1 GCA_946408305.1 uncultured Prevotellaceae bacterium | reverse complement strand
AAGAAAGGTGGCATGACCGAGGTGCACAATCCCGCCGGATTGCCCGACATTGCCATTATCGAGAAGATTGAGGAGCCTTACATCCGTGCTTCTATTATCACCCAGAGCGAATTCATGGGCCCAATCATTACCCTGTGCCTGTCCAAACGAGGCGAACTCGCCAAGCAGGAATACATCTCAGGAAACCGACTGGAACTGACGTTTGACATTCCTCTGGGAGAAATCGTCATCGATTTCTATGACAAGCTGAAGAGTATCAGCAAGGGCTATGCCTCGTTTGACTACTTCATCAATGGTTATCGAGAGTCCAAACTCATCAAACTCGACATCCTGCTTAACGGCCAGCCGGTGGATGCCTTGAGCACTTTGACACATGTGGACAATGCCGTGACATTAGGACGTCGCATGTGCGAAAAATTGAAGGAACTGATTCCTCGTCAGCAGTATGACATTGCCATTCAAGCGGCCATCGGTGCAAAGATTATCGCTCGTGAGACCGTGAAGCAGGTGCGTAAAGACGTGACAGCCAAGTGCTACGGTGGTGACGTGAGCCGTAAACGCAAACTTCTTGAAAAGCAAAAGGCCGGAAAGAAGCGCATGAAGCAAATCGGTACCGTGCAGGTGCCCCAGAAGGCCTTCCTCGCTGTGCTCAAACTCGACTGACCCCACACAATCCCCACCCTCACCATGGACCGAGAGAGAATCATCGCAGGCGAGATATCCCGCCTCTATTGCCCGCTCACGCCCCAAGGCATCGATGCGCTGAGCACCATCCTGCGCCCCATGAAGTTCCACAAGGGCGACACCATCCTCTCCGAAGGAACCGTCTGCCGCGCCCTCTACTTCGTCGAGAAAGGCATGGTGCGGCAATACTATTATAAAAACGGTAAGGACGTCACCGAGCACTTCTCTTTCGAAGGGCGCATCGTCTTCTGCATCGAGAGTTTCCTCAAGCAGGAACCCAGCCGTCTCATCGTCGAAGCTCTCGAGCCCGCCGAACTCCACGCCATCCCCTACGACGACCTCCATCTGCTCATGCAGCGCAACCTCGAGATTGCCATGCTCTATCGCAAGATACTCGAGCATGTGGCCATCAGCAGCCAGCAGCATGCCGACAGCCAGCGGTTCGAGAACGCCTCGGAACGCTACGAACGCCTCCTGCGCGAGAAACCCCAAATCGTTCTGCGCGCACCGCTCGTCCACATCGCCAGCTTCCTGCAAATGATGCCCGAGACACTCAGCCGGGTGCGCAACGCCCAGCACGCCTCCGCCCAGCGCCCCGCGATGCCCGACCAGAACGCCCCCTGGTGGATGAACGCCGCCCGCAACCCGCTCAAGAATGATTAAACAAATTAAGCGAATTCTCATCCTCCCGGATTCCGGGAAAGAAGAAAATTCGCTTAATTCCGTTGTCAGCTTGCTTGGCAAGCCTTTCCGCTAATCCCTGATTTACGCTCCGAAGTAGCGCTTCAGCAGTCCCTCGAAGCCGCGGCCGTGGCGTGCCTCGTCCTTGGCCATCTCGTGGACCGTGTCGTGGATGGCGTCGAGCCCCAGAGCCTTGGCCTCGCGAGCGATGTCCATCTTGCCGGCGCAGGCACCGCACTCAGCCTGGGCGCGCTTCTCGAGGTTCGTCTTCGTGTCCCACACCATTTCGCCGATGAGCTCGGCAAAGCGGCTGGCGTGGTCGGCCTCCTCGAAGGCGTAGCGACGGAAAGCCTCTGCCACCTCGGGATAGCCCTCGCGGTCGGCCTGCCGGGCCATGGCCAGATACATTCCCACCTCGGAGCATTCGCCTGCGAAGTTCGACTTCAGCTCCTTCATCATCTCCTCGGGGCAGCCCTTGGCATCGCCAATGCCGTGCTCGGTGACGTAGGTGCGAGGACCATCTTCCTTCACTTCGTTAAACTTGCTGGCCGGAACGCCACACTGCGGACAACGGGCGGGTGCCTCCTCGCCTTCGTAAATGTAACCGCACACGCTGCATACAAATTTCTTTTTCATCGTCTTTACAATATTAATAAGTTAGAACTTTTGTGTATTCAGCGCAAAGATAGTCTCTTTTTCCCTTTCGCACAATAAAAATACGGTTAAAAGACGTAAAAAATGTTCTCTTTTTTGGTATTCTCGCAGATTCGACGTAATTTTGCCCATGGAAAACAAGGCTATGCGATAGTGGCTCAGTTGGTAGAGCATTGGCTTCCCAAGCCGAGGGTCGCGGGTTCGAGTCCCGTCTATCGCTCGCGAAAAAACTCGCTCCAACCTTTCTCCCAAGAAAGAGGCTAAAGCACTAATCCTTAATCCATCCCCCTGCTCATGAAAATTCTCAGACCGATAGCTGCGACGATGCTCACACTCGTTGCGGCGCAAGTACTTGTGGCAAAGCCATCCGCGTTCCGTGCCCAGGCCGTGCCCGACACGGCCCTGTTGCTCCGTCCGTTCGACTCGCGCGACGCTGTCGCTTTCCAGCGCCCGCCCCGCATCTTCTATCCCGAGACGTGGTTCCACTTCATAAACGGCAACGTGAGCCGCGCCGGAATCACCCGCGACCTGGAGGCCATCGCGCAAGCCGGCATCACGGGAGTGCAGCTCTTCCACGGCAGCATCGGCGACAGTAAAGACTGGCCCGGAACCGAGGAACATATCGAGTGTCTCTCGCCCAAATGGGAAACGTTGGTGGCACACACAGCCAGCGAGGCCCACCGTCTGGGCCTGCGCTTCAGCCTGCAGACCTGTCCCGGATGGGCCACCAGTGGCGGACCCTGGATAAAGCCTGAGCAGGCTATGCGCCATCTGGCCTACACCCGCATCGATGCGGCGGCTTCCGAGCCCATCGATTCGCTACTGCCTACAACCGCCACCCGCGATTGGGAGGACTGGCGAGACATCGTTGTTCTGGCTTTCCCCACGCCCGATGGCGACTCGGCCCAACCAATGCCTATCCGCGATGTAAAGGCTCTCGGAGACGGGAATCAGCAGCAGTGGGATGAGATGCTGCGCCAGCGCAAAGCGTTCACCCTGCCACCTACCGACGGTGAGCATCCTCACCGCGTGACCATCTCGCTCGAAGGCGGCGCAGCGCGCTCGGTCGTCTTTGACCCCATCGACTACTTCAACCACGCGTTCGGTGTTCAGCCCGACATCCACATGCGTCTCTTCGCCGCCGACTCGTCGCGCTCTTCCAAGCCGTTGCTTGAGACCGACTTCCCCCATGCCAACTGGATGGACACGCGCTACGGCATGACCTTCGCACTGCCTCCCCATGCGCCGGGCGGCCAGTATGAACTTCAGATTGTCAACCGTCACCCCATGCGCCTCTCGCGCCTGCAGTTCTTCACCGCGGCGCGCGCTAACAACTGGGAAGCCGAAGCTGCATGGACGCTGCGCACGCTCCTGCCATCCGTCAATCCTCTTGCCGAAGATCCCGCCTCTGCCATCCCCACTTTCGTACGGCGCGACCAGCTGATTGACATCTCTTCCTCGCTTGATGCTCAGGGTCGACTGCGCTGGACTCCACCTGCCACAGCGGCCCGCTGGACCATCCTGCGTATTGGCCACATCAACACTGGCCGCCGTAACGGGCCCGCTCCGGCCGAAGCTACAGGTTGGGAGGTCAACAAGCTCGATACGGCCTATGTCTCCTTCCAGTTTCATTCCTACATCGGACGGCTCGTCGACGGCCCTTTGCGCGGACTCGTAGACAACATGCTCATGGACTCGTGGGAGTGCAACACGCAGACGTGGACTCGCTTCATGGAGCGCGAATTCCTCGAGCGCTGCCACTACGAACTACGTCCATGGATGCCCGCCCTCTTCGGCTTCGTAGTAGACGACCGCGAGCAGACGAGTCGCTTCCTCAGCGACTGGCGCCGCACCATCAACGACCTCTTCGTGAACAACTTCTACGGCCACATGGCCCGACTGGCTCACGAGCGAGGACTCTCCGTTTCCTTCGAAACCGCGGCTGGCGACATCTTCCCGGCCTGCCCCATCGAGTACTATCGTCATGCCGATGTGCCCATGACCGAGTTCTGGCAGCCCTTCTCGCATGTCCTGGCCAACCACAACTACAAGCCCATCCGCCCCACCGCCTCGGCAGCACGCCTCTACGGCAAGCCGCGCGTTACGGCCGAAGCATTCACCAGCTTCGACCTCAACTGGGACGAGCATCTCTCCATGCTGCGCGAGGTGGCTAACCAGAATATGGTGGAAGGCGTCTCCCACCTTGTTTTCCACACCTACACGCACAATCCCGATGCCGACCGCTTCCAACCCGGCAGCAGTTTCGGCGGCGCCATTGGCACTCCATTCCTGCGGCGCCAGACCTGGTGGTGGGCCATGCCACGCTTCACGGCCTGCATGGCGCGCTGTGCCTTCCTCCTTGAGCGCGGGCGCCCCGCGAGCCACGTGCTCTGGTATCTGGGCGACGAGATTCAGCAAAAGCCTGACCAGTATGCTCCTTTCCCCGCCGGCTACAGCTTCGACTATCTCAATACCGACGCGTTGCTCCATCGTCTCGACGTCCGCGACGGTCTCTGGACCACCCCCGAGGGAATCAGCTACGAGCTGCTCTGGATTCCGGTCGAGCATCGGCGCCTCCTGCCTCAGACACTCGAGCGGCTGGCCCAGCTCGTGGCCAAAGGCGGGCGTCTCGCAGCCGTTCCGCCTTACTCCATCGCCACCCTCAATCCCGACGGTTCGCCGCAATGGCGCAGCCAATATGCGGCCAGCCAAATCTGGAGCCAACAGAACCTAGGGCGCAACGTTTTCCTCACCGAGTCGCTTGAACAGGCTCTCCGCGAGGCAGGCATCCAGCCCGATGTCAAGGCCGACGGTTTGCGCTGGACGCACCGTCGCATCCCCGGAGCCGACTGGTATTTTGTTTGTCCTCAGCCCAACCAGGATTTCGAAGGCGATGTGGAATTCCTGCAGAGCGGGCAGGCTCAGCTCTGGAATCCCGTCGACGGCAGCGTAACACCCGTTGCCGCTCAGCCTGACGCCGCTTACAGCCGCCTCCATCTTCGTCTCTTGCAGGGGCAGAGCCTTTTCGTGGTCTTTCTTCACGACGGCCAGCCTCAGGTCACGCCTCGCTGGACCGATGCTCAAACCCTGCAGCCTCGTATCCCGTGGCTACTCACCTTCCCCTCAGGATGGGGCATTACGGAACCTCTCCAGCTCAACGAACTCAAGTCCTGGCACCAACTGCCGCTCTCCGATGAAGGTAGAGCCTTCAGTGGCACCGCTACTTACGAGACCACGCTCAACATTCCCAACCGCGTCAAGGGCCGTCGCTATATGCTCCGCCTCGGAAAGGTTGAAGAAATAGCTCTCGTCGAAGTAAATGGGCACGTTTGTGACACCCTTTGGGCACCACCCTACGAAACCGATGTCACCCGCTATCTGCGTCGTGGAAACAACCGGCTTCGACTTCTAGTTACCAACACTTGGCACAATCGCCTCGTGTTCGACGCCGCACTCCCGGCCGAACAGCGCCGCACCTGGGTGACGAGCGGCCCCTCGGGAAAGTCATCCTTGCGTCCAAGTGGTCTCCTCGGTCCCGTGCAACTCGTTGAGCAGAAGGCCGAATAGAAGGCAGGATAGAATAGAAAATGCGGGCCGCGCTTCTTTTGGATAGCGCGGCCCGCGGTTTTTAGTTCGCCCATCGGTCATTAGAACGGCTATTTTCGTGGTCGACTTCGTAACTGATTGGCTACAAGCTTTTTGTAATTTGATTTTTCCAATGACCAATTCGGGTTAAAAACGCAATGTGTTCCTTGGGCCCGAGGAACACGTTGCGGAGGCCCGAGGAACACGTTGCGGAGGCCCGAGGAACACGTTGCGTTTGCCGTCGCTC
>CAMJRQ010000080.1 GCA_946408305.1 uncultured Prevotellaceae bacterium | reverse complement strand
GTGTAAAAACCGGTGTAATAAGTCAGGCGAGGCAAATCTGCCTCTCGGGTGACATTATTTTCGCTTTTTTGCCCATTCTGCTTACTTTTTTTAATGAAAAGTGGGGCGGAATGGAAATTTCTTGCTACATTTGCTGACACATTTCAACAAAATCATCCTCAGAACAAATGGAAAAGATAGACATCCTGGACAAGAAGATTTTGGAGATCATCTCGACCAACGCCCGCGTGCCGTTCAAGGACGTGGCAGCCGAATGTGGCGTGAGCCGTGCCGCCATCCACCAGCGCGTGCAGCGGCTCATCGACATGGGCGTCATCGTCGGCTCGGGCTATCACATCAATCCCGCCAGCCTCGGCTATGCCACCTGCACCTACGTGGGCATCACGCTCGAGAAAGGCTCGATGTACAACCGCGTGGTGGCCGAGTTCGAGAAGATTCCGGAACTCGTGCAGCGCCACTTCACGACGGGCCCCTACACGATGCTCGTCAAGCTCTACGCCCGCGACAATGCCCACCTCATGGAACTGCTCAACGACCGTCTGCAAGAGACGCCCGGCGTGGTGGCCACCGAGACGCTCATCTCGCTCCGCCAGAGCATCAAGAAGGAGGTGCCCATCGGACTCCAACAGGCCGGTGACACCCCGGGAACGGAGGAGGCATGATGACGACGACCTATGATTGGCAAGGCCGGATGAACGAGCTTCATTCCGACTACCGTCCCGTGCCGCAGCGGCCCCTCATCGGCATCACGGGCAACTTCGGGCCGAAGGGTTGCGAACTGGCCGAGGGCTACTACGAGTCGGTGCGCCGCGCTGGCGGAGTGCCCGTGGTCATCCCGCCCTACGACGATGCCGCGACGCTCACCGCCACGCTGGAGCGCCTGGACGGCCTGCTGCTCTCGGGCGGCGCCGACCTCAACCCGCTCTACCTGGGCGAGGAGCCCGTGCCCGGTCTGGGAGGCATCAACCCGCGGCGCGACGAGACCGAGCTGCAGCTCATCTGCCTGGCCGCCCACCGCCAGATTCCCATGCTGGGCATCTGCCGCGGCATCCAGATGCTGGCCGCCGCACTGGGTGGAAGCCTCTATCAGGACCTGGCGAGCCAATACCAGGACGCCCCGCTCGTGAAACACAATCAGGACCTTCCGCGCGAGTACGCCTCGCATACGGTCGACATCGAGCCCGGCTCGCTCCTCGGGCAGATTTTGCAGGCGAAGCAACTGGCCGTCAACTCGTTCCACCATCAGGCCGTGCGCGACGCCGGGCCCCACCTGCGCGTCGTGGCCCGGGCCACCGACGGCGTTGTCGAGGCCGTGGAGAGCAGCGAGCAGAAGAGCATCCTGGGCGTGCAGTGGCACCCCGAATGTTTCGCGCTACGCGGCGAGGAAACCATGCTGTCGCTCTTCCGGTGGCTGGTCGGCGAAGCCTCGAACTATCGTCAGGCCCGCACGCTCCACCAGCATCTGCTCACGCTCGACAGCCATTGCGACACCCCCATGTTCTTCACGCCCAGCCGAGAGGAGAACGCCCAGACGTTCCGCAGCCGTTCCGAGCGCGTGCTCGTGGACCTTCACAAGATGACCGAGGGCGGGCTCGACGCCAGCATCATGGTGGCCTATCTGCCCCAGGGCGAACGCACCCCCGAGGGTCATGCCGCAGCCACGGCACAGGCCGACCACTTGCTCTCGCAGCTGGAGGACATGGTGGCCGACAATGCCGAATACGTGGGGCTGGCTCGCACGCCCGACGACCTCTACCGCCTGAAGCGCGAAGGCCGCCGCGCCATCATGATGGGCATCGAGAACGGCTATGCCGTGGGCCACGACCTCAGCCTCGTGGAGCACTTCCGCCGCCGCGGCGTGGTCTACATGACGCTCTGCCACAACGGCGACAACGACCTCTGCGACTCGGCCCGCGGCAAGGGCGAGCACGGCGGAGTGAGCCCCTTCGGAGCCCAGGTGATTGCCGAGATGAACCGCACGGGCATGATGGTGGACCTGAGCCACGCCAGCGAGAAGAGCTTCTACGACGCGCTGGAGATGAGCCGGATGCCCATCGTGTGCAGCCACAGCAGCAGCCGCGCCCTGTGCGACCATCCGCGCAACCTCACCGACGATCAGATGCGCGCCCTGGCCCGCAAGGGCGGCGTGGCACAGGCGACGTTCTACCAGGGCTTCCTGCGCACCGACGGCCAGGCCACCCTCCAGGACGCCGTGGCCCACGTGCGCCACATGGTGGATGTCATGGGCATCGAGCACGTGGGCATCGGCACCGACTTCGACGGCGACGGCGGAGTGTCCGGACTGGCCGACGCCTCGGAGCTCATCAACCTGACGCGCCGCCTGCTCGCCGAGCACTTCACGGCTGCCGACCTTCGCCTCCTCTGGGGCGAGAACTTCCTGCGAGTGATGCGTCGCGTGCAGGAGGCCGCCGAAACCGTGGGCTGAGAAACCCTTGAGGTTTTCGCGCTGAACCCTTAAGGGTTGTTTTAACATTTAACAGAAAGACTATGCAAAGATTCATCCACATACCGCTCCTGCCGGCTGCGCTGGCCTCGCTGATGGCCCTCGCCGCCTGCGGAGGCAAAACCACACAAATGCAGAAGCAGTCCGACACCATCGCGCTGGCTCCGTGCCCGCGCTTCGAGGCCGACTCGGCCATGCTCCGCATCAAGGAGCAGTGCGACTTCGGGCCCCGCGTGACGGGTTCGCGCGAAGCACAGCGCTGCGGCGACTACATCGCGGCACGCTTCGCCCAATACGGAGCCCAGGTGAGCCAGGACACCGTCACCGTGACGCTCTACGACGGCTCCACGCTCCCGGCCCGCAACATCACGGCCAGCCTCAACCCCCAGAACCCCGACCGCCTGCTGCTTTGCGCCCACTGGGACTCGCGCCCCTGGGCCGATGCCGACCCCGAGGAGTGGAAGCAGCGCCGGCCCGTCATGGCTGCCAACGACGGAGCCAGCGGCGTGGCCGTGCTCTTGGAACTGTGCCGCCTGCTCCAGCAGCAGCCCGTCAGAGTGGGCATCGACTTCGTCTGCTTCGACGCCGAAGACCTGGGCGCCCCCGAGTGGGAACAGCTCGCGCCCGGCGACGACGACAGCTGGTGCCTGGGCTCGCGCGAATGGGCCACGAAGGCCCGTGCCCAGGGCTATCAGGCCCGCTACGGCATCCTGCTCGACATGGTGGGAGGCCGCGGCTCCACCTTCTCGCGCGAGATGATAAGCCGCCGCTTTGCCGACCCCGTGGTGGAGATGGTATGGCGCCTGGCCCACCAGCTGGGCTACGGCTCCTACTTCCCCCTGCGCGACGCCGGCACCGTCATGGACGACCACGTCTACGTCAACCAGCTGGCACGCATCCCCTGCATCGACATCGTGCCCTACTTCAGCAGCGGGCCCAGCAGCTTCGGGCCCACATGGCACACCACCCACGACACCCCCGAGAACATAGACCCCAGCGTGCTGGGCGCCGTGGGGCAGACACTGACACAATTACTCTACAACGAAAACGCCACGTATGACAATTAACGAACTGCAAGACGAAATAATCGAGGAATTCACCGGTCTCGACGACTGGATGGACCGCTACCAGCTGCTCATCGACCTGGGCTCGGAACAGGAGCCGCTCGACGAGCAGTATAAGACGGAGCAGAACCTCATCGACGGATGCCAGAGCCGCGTGTGGCTGCAGGCCGACCTGGTGGACGGCCGCGTCCGCTTCCAGGCCGAGAGCGACGCCCTCATCGTGAAGGGGCTGGTCACGCTGCTCCTGCGCGTGCTCGACAATCAGACGCCACAGGACATCCTCGACGCCGACCTCTACTTCATCGAGCGCATCGGGCTCCGGGAACACCTCTCGCCCACGCGCAGCAACGGCCTCGCCGCCATGCTCCGCCAGATGAAGATGTATGCACTGGCCTTCAAGAGCCTCGAAGAGAAATAACTCCCGCCCCGCTGCCGTGAAGATAGGAAACATCGACCTGGGCCCGCGCCCCGTGCTGCTGGCCCCGATGGAGGACGTCACCGACATCGGCTTCCGTCTGCTCTGCCGCCAGATGGGGGCCGCCATGGTCTATTCCGAGTTCGTCTCGAGCGACGCCCTCATACGCCTGGTCAACAAGAGCCTGGCCAAGCTGGCCGTGTGCGACGACGAGCGCCCCGTGGCCATACAAATCTATGGCAAAGACCCCGCCGCCATGCGCGAGGCTGCCCAGATTGTGGTGGAACAGGCGCGGCCCGACGTGCTCGACCTGAACTTCGGCTGTCCCGTGCGCAAGGTGGCCGGCAAGGGAGCCGGAGCCGGACTGCTCCAGAACATCCCCCTCATGCTCGAGATTACGCGTGCCGTGGTCGAGGCCGTGCCCCATACGCCCGTCACCGCCAAGACCCGACTGGGATGGAACCACGAGCAACTCGTCATCACCCAGCTGGCCGAGCAGCTGCAGGACTGCGGCATACAGGCGCTCACCATCCACGGCCGCACCCGCAGCCAGATGTATACCGGCGAGGCCGACTGGAGCCTCATCGGCGAGGTGCGCCGCAACCCGCGCATCCACATCCCCATCATCGGCAACGGCGACATCGACTCGCCCGAGCGGGCCGCCCAGGCCTTCGAGCGATACGGCGTCGACGCCGTCATGGTGGGGCGCGCCACGTTCGGCCGGCCCTGGATCTTCCGCGAGATAACCAACCACCTGAACGGGAAGGAGGAAACGCTCTCGGCCGAATGGAAACTGGACATCCTCAAGCAGCAGGTCTTGACCAGCGTGGCCCGCATCGACGAATACCGCGGCATCCTGCACGTGCGCCGCCATCTGGCCGCCTCGCCCCTCTTCAAGGGCCTGCCCAACTTCCGCGACACCCGCATCCGCATGCTCCGCGCCGAGACCGTCAGCGAACTCTTCGCCATCCTCGACGAGATACGCGAGAAGTTCCTTGCCCCCGCCTAACTATGCACTATGGACTAAGCACTATGCACTATGGACTCTGAACTATGGACTATGAAATAATGGCCCCCGTGGGCTCGCCCGATTCGCTGGCCGCAGCCCTGCGCACCGGAGCCGACAGCATCTACTTCGGCATCGAGCGGCTCAACATGCGCGCCCACTCGGCCTCCACCTTCACCATCGACGACCTGCGCCGCATTGCCGAGGAATGTCGGCGATGCGGCGTCAGGAGCTACCTGACGGTCAATACCATCATCTACGACCAAGACCTGGCCCTCATGCGCCAGATTCTCGACGCCGCACGCCAGGCCGGCATCTCGGCCATCATCGCCAGCGACGTGGCCGTCATGCAATACTGCCGCCAGATAGGCCTCGAGGTACACCTCTCCACGCAGCTCAACATCAGCAACATCGAGGCGCTGCGCTTCTACGCCCAGTTTGCCGACGTGGTGGTGCTGGCCCGCGAGCTGAACCTCGACCAGGTGGCCCACATCCACCGCCAGATAGAGGAGGAGCACATCTGCGGCCCCAGCGGTCAGCCCGTGCGCATCGAGATGTTCTGCCACGGCGCCCTCTGCATGGCCGTCAGCGGCAAGTGCTACCTCAGCCTTGACAACACCGGTCGCAGCGCCAACCGCGGCGAGTGCATGCAGCTGTGCCGCCGCAGCTACACCGTGCGCGACCGCGAGACGGGCACCGAACTCGACATCGACCGCCAGTACATCATGTCGCCGCGCGACCTGAAGACCATCCGCTTCCTCGATCGCATGATGCAAGCCGGCGTAAGCGTCTTCAAAATCGAAGGTCGTGCCCGAGGGCCCGAATACGTCACCACCGTGGTAGGCTGCTACCGCGAGGCCATCCAGGCCGTCCTATCGGACACCTTTACGGAGGCGAAGAAGGACGAGTGGGACAGCCGCCTCGCCCGCGTCT
>CAMJRQ010000079.1 GCA_946408305.1 uncultured Prevotellaceae bacterium | reverse complement strand
TCGCCGAATACCATCTTGTAGCCCTTCACGCCTTCGGCGGGTTCTACGGTGGGATTCTCTGCTGCAATGTTCAGGAAGGCCTTGGCGAAGGGAATCGTGGTCTGAGCCTGGGCCTGGTAGAAGCCTACGGTGCCCTCTACCTCTGCGAGGATGTACTGCTGGCCGTCGGCCGTGAGCGGAGCGCGGTTGCCCTGCAGGTCGTTCTCGGCGATGCCGTCGACACCTTCGGCAATGGCGAAGCCATAGAAGCCCTCCTCGCCCTTCAGCACCACAGCGGTGCCTGCGGGGATGGTGCCCTCGACGGCCGTCATCTTCAGCACGTCGCCCTCAATCTTACCCGTGTAGGCCTCAACGCCCTCGGGGATGGCGATGGCATCGAGAGCCACGAAGAATGTGCCATAGCCGTTGTCGGCAATCTTGGCCACGTAGTTGCCCTCGAAGGTGGGATATTCGCCCTCCTGGAAGAAGATGAACTCTCCGGCGCCCTGGTTCAGCTTGTAGGTGAGCTCGCCCGTGGCGGCCTCGGTGGCTGCTATCTCGGAGACGCCGTCGGTCTCGCCCTCGTAGCCACGGTTGATGTCGTAGCAGTTGGTGTAGCTGGCCGAACCGCCGTTGTTGGTCTCGATGAGTGCCACGAGAGAGCGGTAGGCGTCGTTGCCTTCCGTGGAGCCGATATTCCAGCAGTTGGTGAGCGTCACGGCCTTGTTGTAGGTGTGTCCCAGGATGGGGCCGGCCTCGTTCACGTTGGCCAGGTCGGTACGGCATGTGATGGTGCCCGTGTTGCCACAGTTGGTAAACGTAAGCGTGGAATTGTTGGTCTGGCCGCAGATGCCGCCAATGGAATAGCCGCCATTGCTGGAGATGTTTCCAGTGTTCAGGCAGTTGGTGAAGCTTACCTGTGCTCCGGTGGCAAGTGCGAAGCCAAGGATGCCGCCAATATGGTTTCCATAGTGGTACTGGTTCGTGATGGTGAAGTCGGCCTTGTTGACACAGCCGATAAATTCTACGGTCACGTCGGCCACGTCGACCACGCCTGCAATGCCGCCGGCACGCCAGTTGTAGCCGTTGCCGGTGATGGGGGTCTCGTTCACGCAGTTCTCCATCGTCAGGTTGCCCTTCACGGCATCGATGAAGACGCCCGTTCCGCTGTCCTTGGTGAGTTTGCGCTCGCCGCCGGTGATGGTGAGGTTCTTGATGACAGCACCGTTGCCGGTGGTGAGGAAGAGGGCGCGGTCGCCGATGTTGGAGAGGGTGAAGTTGCCGCCGTCATACGTGCCGGCAAAGCCATCGAGGTTGTCAAACTCTGCCCCGTCCATGTCGATGTCGGCTGTCTGGAGGCCCTTGGCGTCCTTCTCGCCGCCGGAGACGATGGCTCCGAAGGTCTTCAGCTCGTCCACGGAGCCAATCTCGTAGAAGCCGTCATCGTTCTTGGGCATGGAGGGCGTGTTGGTGTAGTTCTCGCCATCGAAGTAGACCATGTCGGTGCCGGTGAGCACGGGATGAGCGTCGCCACCTTCGCCGAGCTTCTGGTAGTAGACGGTCTCGCCGGCTGTCTGGTTGAGCTTGTAGGTGAGCTCGCCGCCGGTGACGATGCCGGAGGCTATCTTGACTGTTCCGCCTTCCACGGATCCGCCGAAGCCGTCGAGCACGTAGCTGTTGGTCACCTGGGTGCCGCCGTTGCGAGCGATGGCGTTGGTGTTGCCGTCCATGCCGATGTCCCATGTGGCGATGTTGGCGCAGTTATTGACGCTGCCGCCGTTGCGCCATCCCACGATGCCGCCGCAGTTCTTGACGTCTGCCGTGCCCTTCATGCTGCCGGCGAAGACGCAGTTGCTCACGGTGCCGCTCTGGTTCACGGCCACCATGCCGCCTGCGGTGTTGTCGCCCGAGAAGGAGAGGACGAAGTTGACGGTGGAGAGGACGTTCTGGATGGTGCCACCACGGTTGTCGCGGCAGATGCTGGCTGCATACTTGAAGGCCGTGGTGATGGTTCCGGCCACGGCCAGGTTCTTCACGGTGCCGTAGAGGTCGCCGATGAGGACGCCGTTGTTGTGCGTGGTGGCGGTGAAGTTGAGGGTGAGGGTGTGGTTCTGTCCGTCGAGGATGCCGTCGTAGCGGGTCATGCGCAGGTCGTCGTAGTCGGAGTAGTCGATGTCGGCCGTCAGGCGGGCATTGGCGGTGGTGTGGCCTGCCTGAACCATAGAGACGAACCAGAAGAAGTCGGCTCCGCTGGCCAGCTCGTAAGCGCCGTCAACCAGCTCCTTGTAGTTCTCGTCGAGCGATCCGCAGTTCTTGCAGAAGCCGTTCTCGTTCTCGTGGGGAGGAATCACCGAGGTGTCCTCGTTGGAGAAGCCTTCGAGCGAGAGCACCGAGCCGTCGCACTTCAGCGTGCCGTTGGCATAGACGATGGCGCTTGAGGAGAAGGGGGTGGGCATGGCGTCGGTGTTGAGTGTCTGGAACCAGTCCTCGCCGCCCGTCGTGCCGTTCAGCTGATAGGTCATCTCACCGCTGGCGAGCTTCGGGTCGGTGGCAGTGGTCTCATAGCAGTTGATGACGGTGCCGCCGTTGCGGCCATAGTGGTCGCTGTTTTCGCCAAGCTGGATGTCGGCCACCACGAGGCAGTTCTTGATGGTCGTGCGTGCGCCGCTGTCGCACCAGCCGATGAATTTGCCGTTGTCCTTGCGGGCGGGGGCATTGATCTTGCCGTAGAAGGCGCAGTTCTCGAGGGTGGCATTGTCGTAGGTCACGGCGCAGAAGCCGCCGATGGTGCCGTCGCCTTCCTGAGCGTCGACAATCTCGACGGTGCTGATGCAGTTGTAAATCTTGGAGCCTTCGCCCTTCAGCAGGCCGCAGAAGCCGGACGTCTGGTTCTTGGTGGAGGCGGTAATCTTACCGGCCAGCTTCAGGTTGTGAACCGTGCCCACGACGGTGCCGAAGAAGCCCGTGCGGGTGCTGTAGGAGGTGAAGTCGAAGGTGATGGTGTGGTTCTGGCCGTCGAACTCGCCGCGGAAGGGGAACTTCTCGGTGATGCCGAGGGCATAGAAGCTGGCATGATTGAGTTCGGGGTCGATGGTGTAGTCAATGTCGGCCGTGAGCTTCACCTTGTAGCTCTGGTTGTTGACGTTGTTGCGCAGCATGAAGGCCAGCAAGACCAGATCGGCAGCCGAGCCTACGTAGTAGACGCCGTCGACGGGCTGGAGCACAGGCACGCTTTCCCGCACCTGCCAGGTGATGGTCATGTTGTTCACGTCGAGTTTGATGGTGTAGTACTTCCATTCGGTGTTCTCGGGGTTCCACTTCCAGTCGGCGCCGTTGTTGGTGGTGACGTTGCCGCTGCCCGAGCCGCCGATAACCTGGCCCTGCACGTCGGGATGATAGCCGTCCCATCCGCTGCCGCAGATTTTGAAGCCTTCGCCTCCATGCTTCAGGAGGCCGTCGTACTGATAGACGCCTTCGCTCACTTTACGCATGCGGGTGGACTGGCGCTGGTTGGCATCGCCTTCCCATCCGATGGGGGTTCCGTCGCCCACGAGGTAGAGCTCGAGGTCCTCTGCATTGATGCTCACTGTAGCCATCAACGCAAAAAGCATTGTGAGAAACTTTTTCATACTCTTTTTTTGTTTTTGGGGTTAAATAATTAGGAATTAAACTTGTTTAAAGATACTTCTCGCAGCAAAGTTACATTTTTTTATTTACTTTCCAACGATATGGACTTAAAAAGTTGCAAAAATGCAGCGAAAAACGCGGCGGCGGTGACTTTTCCTTGACAAAACGCGCTCTCCAGATTTGCGTTTCGCCTCGCCCGGGCCGAAACAACGTGGAGCGTCGGCCAACGCAACACGTTGCTCCGGCCCTCGCAACACGTTCCTATCCCAAGGACAACGTGCCGAAACCGCGCGAGAATCGCCCGAAACGCCCCGAAGGCGGGCTCGGACGGAAAAAACGCAAAATTTGGGAATGCTGGAAACCAGACACTTAACCTTTCGCTGTCGCTCAAAAAGCCTCCAAAAGCCCCCCAAAAGGCCGTTTTTCGGCTCATTTTTGGGGCACCCTCTTTCGGCGGGAACACCTCGCCTTCTGACGATATGTTTACAATGTGGCGAAAGCCGACTGGTTCCCCGCCCCAAGCGTGGGGAGGGGAGCTGGCTACCAAACACACGAAGCCCGCCGGCAGAGCTGCCAGCGGGCTTGCGCGAAGAGTCTGTCCCCCTCCTTCGGAGGGGTTAGGGGAGGTTCACCTTCCTCCCATTGATGATATAGATGCCCCTGAGCGGGTTCGTCACGCGGCGGCCCTGGAGGTCGTAGATGACGGTTGTCTGTTGACTGTTGTCGGTTGTCATCTCGTTGATGCCCGTGGCGGCGTTGTAGAAGGTGCCGTTGTCGGCCTTCAACACAATCATGTGGGTGGGGTCGAGCACGGGGTAGAGGTCTTCGCCGAGCGTCTGGAAGAAGACGTTCTCGCCGGCGCCCTGGTTGATGGTGTGGCATGTCTCACCGCTGGCGAGCTGGTCCTCGGTGGCGGCGTAGCTGTTGGTGACGGTGCCTTCGTCGAAACCGAAGAGCGACGCGAAATTGGTGTAGCAGTTCAGAGTCAGTCCGCTTCCGCCCGAGAAGAGTCCGCCCGCACCTCCGATGGTGCTGGTGCCGCCGCGCAGGCTGATGCTGACGCCGTAGGAGAAGCAGTTGAGCAGCGTGCCGCCGGCCTTCCAGCCGCAGAACGTGCTGCCGCGGCCGTACTGGTTGGTGGTGGTGCAGCGGGCGTCGACGATGCCCAGGTTCTGGATGGTGCCGGCGAGGCGGCTCACCAGTCCCACCTCGTGCTTCTGCGTGTCGTTGATGGTCAGGTTCGAGATGATGTGTCCGCGGCCGTCGAGCGTGCCCAGATAGCTAATCCGGTTGGGCGCGCTGTCGCCATAGAGGCCGATGGGGACGAACGAGAGGCCCGCGAGGTTGATGTCGGAGGTGAGAGCGGCGCAGGTGGTGTTGGGCAGTCGCTTCTCGTTGATGGCCGAGGAGAACCAGCAGAGCTGGCGCGGCGTGGCAATCTGGTAGACGCCGTCGATAATCTGGTCGGGGTCGTAGGCATTGCAGACGGCGCAGATGCCCTCCTCGAACCGGTGGGCGTCGCGCTGGCCGCTGGGGGTGTTGGTGTATTTGGGGGTGGACTTGAAGCTGCCGTCGCAATACTGGTCGGCACTGGCAAAGACGGTCTTGTGCCCGGCGGCGAGCACGGGATAGGCGTCCTGGCCCAGCGTCTGGAAGTAGACGGGCTCCGCCAAATCCTGGTTCAGCCAGAAGCAGAGCTCGCCGCACTGCAGGCTCGATGCCGTGGCGGCCGGATAGCTGTTGACGATGGCCCCCTCGTTGTAGCCGTAGAGGGTGGCGTAGGTGGTGTAGCAGTTCTCGATGAGCCCGTTTCCGCCGCCGTAGATTCCGCCGTAGTTGTTGCCTCCGGCCGTCTGCTCCAGCGTGATTTCTCCCACCGAGAAGCAGTTGACGATGGTGCCGTTGCTCTTCCATCCTGCAAAGGGCGCAGTGCGGCCCCATGCGTTGTTCGAGCTGATGTGGGCGCCGACGATGCCCAGGTTCTTGATGGTGCCGTTCTGCAGGCGGCTTACGAGGCCCGCCTCGTGGAAGTTGGTCTCGCGGATGGTCAGGTTCGAGATGATGTGTCCCTGGCCATCGATGGTTCCCTGATAGGTGCGCTTCTTCTGGTAGTCCGACGACTGGTCGGCATAGAGGCCGATGGGCACGAAGTTCTCCACGCCGGCCATGTCGATGTCGGCTGTCAGCACGGCGTCGGTGGTGTTGGGAATCTTGCGGTCGTTCACGAGTTGCGAGAAGAGCACCAGGTCGTCGGCCGAAGCAATCTGGAAGACGGAGTCGGGATAGAGCCCGCTGCGGTAGTGGAGCATCTCGTCGAACCA
>CAMJRQ010000078.1 GCA_946408305.1 uncultured Prevotellaceae bacterium | reverse complement strand
CTGCAGGGCGGCGGAGCCGGCATAGACCCCAACGCCATCAAGGCCACCGACCCGCAGGCCATCGAAGAGGCCGTCACCAACTACGCCAAGGAGCTCACCGAGCTGACCGAAGTGCTCGTCCACGTGAAGGAGCAGGCCGCCCGCATGAGCACCGACAGCGAGGAGATGGAAAACCTCAACCGCACCCTCACTGGCATTGCCACCGTCTACGAGCTCCAGCTGCGCAACATCAGCAAGCAGGTGAGCACCATCGAGCAGATCGACGAACAGACACGCCGCATGGCACAGCAGATTGAGGAGCTGAACAACGTCTATGCCCGCATGATCAAGGCCCTCACCATCAACATGGGCCCCTCCATCGCCACCACCGAGCCGCAGGACGAAGCCTGAACCCACACTCACTCCGGAAAAAGAAAGAATCATTCTTAATTCGCTTCAGAAAAGATGCCGATAAAGAAGAAAAGAATATCGCCCCGCCAGAAGATGATCAACCTGATGTACGTGGTCCTCATGGCCATGCTCGCGCTGAACGTGTCGAGCGACGTGCTGAACGGTTTCTCGCTCGTCTCGGAGGGGTTGAACAAATCCACCCAGAACGCCAACCAGGTGAACCAGGGCATTTACGACGAGTTCGAGCAGCAGATGAAGTCGAACCCCGCCAAGGTGAAGCAATGGTACGAACGGGCCCAATACGTGCGCAGCATCAGCGACTCGCTCTACAACCTCTCCGAAGAGCTCAAGACGGCCATCGTGCGCGAGAGCGACGGCAAGGACGGCGACGTGGAGAACATCAAGAACCGCGAAGACCTCGAGGCCAGCACACAGGTGATGCTCGCCCCCGGTAAAGGCCGCGGCCGCGAACTCTACGACCGCATCAACAGCTATCGCGAGCAAATCATCCAGATGGTCACCGACGAGAAGAAGCGCGACATCATCAGCAGCAACCTCAGCACCGAGCTGCCCCAGAAGGCACAGCTCCTGGGCAAGAACTGGCAGGAATACATGTTCGAGAACATGCCCACGGCCGCTGCCGTCACCCTGCTCACCAAGCTCCAGAGCGACGTGCGCTATGCCGAGGGCGAGGTGCTCCACAACCTCATCAGCAACGTCGACATGAAGGACGTCCGCGTGAACCTGCTCGAAGCCTACGTCATCCCCAACTCGCAGACCGTCGTCCAGGGCGGACGCTTCTCGGCCCAGATCTTCATGGCCGCCGTCGACACCACCCAGCGTCCCACCATCTACGTGGGCGGACGCCAGATAAAGAGCGAGCAGGGCATCTACGAAACCATCTGCAACCAGACGGGCGACTTCTCGCTCAACGGCTACATCGAGATGATCGACGGCTCGGGCGAGACGGTGCGCCGCGACTTCACGCAGAAGTACACCGTCGTGGCACCGAGCGCCACCGTCAGTGCCGACATCATGAACGTGCTCTATGCCGGATATGACAACCCGATGAGCGTCAGCGTGCCCGGCGTGCCCCGCAACCAGATTTCGTGCTCGATGACGGGCGGTTCGCTCACTCCCAAGGGCGACGGACACTTCATCGCCCGCCCCGGCACTCCCGGACAGGACGCCGTCATCACCGTCACGGCCCAGCACGACGGCCGCAGCCAGGAGATGGGCAAGTTCACCTTCCGTGTGCGCAAGCTGCCCGACCCGACGGCCTTCATCGCCTACGCTGCCGAGGGCGGCGAGGAGCACTTCCGCGGCGGCGGACTCAGCAAGCAGATTCTCATGGGCACCGAGGGCATCGGAGCCGCCATCGACGACGGACTGCTTAACATCTCCTTCCAGGTGCTGGGCTTCGAGACCGTCTTCTACGACGCCATGGGCAACGCCGTGCCCTACAAGAGCAACGGCTCCCGCTTCTCCGACCAGCAGAAGGGCCAGATGCGCTCGCTGGCGCGCAACAAGCGATTCTACATCACCAACGTCCAGGCCAAGGGCCCCGACGGCATCGAGCGCACCCTCTCCGGAGCCATGGAAGTCATCATCAAGTAAACATCTATAAAACACAAATAGGAATATGAAACGTTTTCTCCTGACCATAACGGTGCTCGCCTCCGTCGGGCTCGCTGCCACGGCACAGCCCGCCAAGCGACGCGTGACCACCAGCACGGCTGCTGCCAACCAGCGCAGCGCCGGAGCACAGAACGGAAAGGACCGTGCCTCGCTCCAGTTACCCACCGCGGCCTCGATGCCCGACGACGTGGTATGGAAGCGCGACATCTACCGCCAGCTCGACCTCATGAAGGACAAGAACGCCCCCATGTACTACCCCGTCGAGCCGCAGGGACGCCAGGTGAACCTCTTCACCTATCTCTTCCGCCTCATCCTCACCGGGCGCGTCACGGCCTACACCTATAAGCTCGACGGCAACGAGTCGTTCGAGCCGAAGGACAAGCTCGAGGTGAAGGACATGCTCGAGCGCTACAGCATCTTCTACGAGGAGGGCGAGGGAGGCAAGCTCAACGTGGCCGACAGCGACGTGCCCAGTGCCGAAGCCACACGCTACTACATCAAGGAGAGCGTCTATCTCGACCAGCGCACCGGCACCTTCTCCACCCGCGTCACCGCCCTCTGCCCCATCCTCATGCGCGGCGACGACGAGTTTGGCGAAGGCACAGGCGGCGGCACGCCCTATCCCCTCTTCTGGGTGAAGTACGAAGACATTGCCCCCTACCTGGCCCGCCTCCCCATGATGGGCAGCAACCTGAACAACGTCTCCAACATGACGGCCGACGACTTCTTCACCATGAACCGCTACGAGGGCAAGATCTACAAGACCAACAACCTCCAGGGCAAGGTGCTGGCCAACTATTGCGAGACCGACTCGGCCATGGCCCTCGAGCAGAAGAAGATTGAGAAGCAGCTCACCGACTTCGAGGAAGGCGTCTGGGGCCATCGGGACGAGGCTCAGGACAGCACGGCCGACTCCACCGTCGTCGTGGCACGCAAGACGAAGGCTTCGCGCCGCGCATCGAGCAGCGAGAAGGTCCAGTCGAGCAGCCGCCGGCGCAATGGTGGCGACAGCTCCGCGAAGAGTTCGAGCGCACCCACCGTCAGCGCCCGCCGGCAACGCCGATGACCCCGCCCCGCTATTGCGACGTCATTCCGCCCCTACCCGTAGAAGGCACGTTCACCTATACCGTGCCGCCCGAGCTCTCGGCTCGCCTGCGGGTAGGGTGCCGTGTTCTTGTACCCTTCGGCTCGCGCCGTTTCTATAGCGCCGTCGTCGTCCGCCTCCACGACGAGGTGCCCGCCGTAGCCACCAAGGAGGTCATGGAGCTGCTCGACGAGGAACCCTCCGTGCTGCCCGCCCAGCTGCGCCTCTGGCAGTGGATTGCCGATTACTACCTCTGCACGCTCTCCGAGGTCTCCAAGGCCGCCCTGCCCGGCGGACTGCGGCTCGAGAGCGAGAGCCGCCTGACGCTGGCGCCCGACTACGTCCCCTCCGACCATCTCTCGCCCGCCGAGCAGCGCCTCGTCGACCTGCTCGCCCAGAACCCCGACCAGCAGATTTCCCAGCTGCAGAAGCTCAGCCGCCTGCGCCAGATTCTGGCCCCCATCCACCGCCTGCTCGAAGCCGGCGCCGTGATGATGAAGGAGGAGGTGCGCCGCACCTACAAGCCCCGCACCGTCTCGTGCGTCCGCCTTGCAGACGCCTTCTTCGACGAGACCGAGTTCAACAACCTCTATTCCCTCCTGCGCCGCTCGCCCGCCCAGAGCAAGCTCCTCCTGAAGTATGCCCAGATGAGCGCCCTGGCCCCCGCCCTGGCCCTGCGCAATCCCCAGCTGCTGCGCGAGGTCACCCGCCAACAGCTGCTCGAGCAGTCGGGTGCCACGCCTGCCACGCTGCTCAACCTGCGTTCGCGCGGCGTGCTTGAAATCTATCAGAAACCCGTGGGGCGTCTCGCCGCGGCCGAGGGCATGTCCGAGATGCTCATGCCCCAGCTCAGCCCCGCCCAGGAGCAGGCGCTCGGCGAGATTCGCCAGCAGTGGCACGCCCACAACGTCTGCCTCCTCCACGGCGTCACCGGCAGCGGCAAGACCGAAATCTACATCCACCTCATCCACGAGGCGCTCGCCGAGGGCCGCCAGGTGCTCTATCTGCTGCCCGAGATAGCCCTCACCGTGCAGCTCACCGAGCGTCTGCGCCGCATCTTCGGCCCGCGGCTGGGCGTCTACCACTCGCGCTATCCCGATGCCGAGCGCGTCGAGGTCTATCAGAAGATGCTCTCCGCCGAACCCTACGACATCATCGTGGGCGTGCGCAGCAGCCTCTTCCTGCCCTTCCAGCGTCTGGGCCTCGTCATCGTCGACGAGGAGCACGAGACCAGCTTCAAGCAGCAAGAGCCCGCCCCGCGCTACCACGGGCGCAACGCAGCCCTCGTGCTGGCCGCCCAGGCCGGAGCCCGCGCTCTGCTCGGCACCGCCACGCCCAGTCTGGAGTCCTATCGCAACGCCCTCTCGGGCAAGTACGGCCTCGTCAGCCTCACGTCGCGCTACGGCCAGGCCCAGCTGCCCCAGATCGAGGTGGTCGACATCGCCGAGCAGCGGCGCAAGAAGCTCATGCGCGGCCCCCTCAGCCCCCGGCTCATAGCCCTCATTCGCCAGACGCTCGAGCGCCGCCAGCAGGTCATACTCTTCCAGAACCGGCGCGGATATGCCCCCACCCTCGAATGTCACACGTGCGGCTGGACGCCCCGCTGCACGCGTTGCGACGTCTCGCTCACCCTCCACCGCAGCCAGCGCGCCCTCACCTGCCACTACTGCGGCGCCACGTATGCCATCCCCCTGCAGTGCCCCAACTGCCAGAGCCGCGAGCTGCGGCCCCACGGCTACGGCACGGAGCGCATCGAGGACGCCCTCCGCGAGCTCTTCCCCGAGGCACGCATCGCACGCATGGACCTCGACACCACTCGCTCGCGGCTGGGCTACGAGCAACTTCTCCACGACTTCCAGCAGGGCCGCACCGACATCCTCGTGGGCACACAGATGGTCACCAAGGGGCTCGACTTCCAGCATGTCTCGCTCGTCGGTGTGCTCAACGCCAGCGCCATGCTCTCCATGCCCGACTTCCGCAGCCACGAGCGGGCCTTCCAGATGATGACACAGGTGGCCGGACGAGCCGGGCGGCGCAACGTGCAGGGCACCGTCGTCGTCCAGACCACCGACCCCGCCTCGCCCATCATCGCGCAGGTTGTCAGCCACGCCTACCGCGCCATGTACGACCAGCAGATAGCCGAGCGCGAGCTCTTCCAGTTCCCGCCCTGCTGCCGCCTCGTCTATGTCTACATGAAGCACCGCGACGAGCGCACCGTGCAGCGCCTGGCCGACGAGGCTGCCCGCCAGCTGCGCAGCCAGTTCGGCGAGCGCGTGCTCGGCCCCGACGTCCCCTCCGTGGCCCGCGTGCAGCAGATGCACATCCGCCAGCTCCTCCTCAAACTGGAGCTCACGGCCCCCATGCCCCAGGCTCGCCAACGCCTGCGCCAGCTTCAGGCCCACCTCCTCGCCCAGCCCGCCTTCCGCTCCGCCCAGTTCTACTACGACGTCGATTGACGTGATGATTTCCTGACATTTTCGTCTCTCCAGGTTGTCAGAAAGTTCCGCCCAAGCCGAAACACCGAAGATTCTTGGCCAACGCAACGTGTTCTTCCGGCCGTCGCAACACGTTGCGTTTGCCCCAGGAACACGCTCCGTCGCAAAAATCCCCGGTTTCATCGCGAAAAACCGAATTTTTGGAGTGCTGATTATCAAGGGGTTTTGATTTTCGAATTTTGAATTTTGAATTGCGCCGCACCGTGGCGCACCGAATCTAATCGTTCCTCACGTCGGTTTTCGAGGGGTAAAATTTGCGGGGATGTGATGCGTAGGTAAGAAATGTTTATGTTTTTGGGAACGACAATTAGGAAAATTAAGAAAAATTTGGGGGCGCATACGGACTCCCCTCCCCACGCTTGGGGAGGGGCAGGGGTGGGGTACGCAAGAGGACTGCT
>CAMJRQ010000077.1 GCA_946408305.1 uncultured Prevotellaceae bacterium | reverse complement strand
GACGTCGGCCTGGTCATCGATGCCATCTTGGCGCAGTAAGTGAGCATCTGCGAATCAATGCATCGTGGAGCGAGGGCCGGAGCAACGTGTTCCGATGGCCATCGCAACGTGTTGCGTTTTTAACATTTCAGAAAAGCAGGGGCGGGAGGCACATTATTCTGTGTCTCCCGCCCTTGTTAGCGGCTTTCAGCGTATGTTCTTGCGAATCTTGGTCAGGTACTGGTTGAGCGCGGGCTCGTCGCGGTCGTCGATGATTTGGATGAGCTCCTTCAGCTCGGCGCGGATTTGCTCCACATGGTGCTTCGTGCGGGGGTTGAAGAGGATTTCGCGCAGCAGGGTGTCGTCCTCCGAGAGCACGCCGCGGGCTATGCCCAGGTGGCGCTTGAAGGTGGTGCCGGGGGCGTCCTGATGCTTCATCACGGCCGAGAAGACGAAGGTGCTCACGAAGGGGACGGAGAGACTGTAGGCCATGGCCTCGTCGTGCTCGTCGAACGAGTATTCGTGCACGTTGAGCCCCAGTCGGCGGTAGAGGTCGAGGAAGAAGACGCGGCCCAGATAGTCGCCCTCGTTGATGACGATGGCGTTCTCGCTCGAGAGGGCGCCCAGGTTGGCAAACGTGGGGCCGAACATGGGGTGGGTGCTGACGTAGTGCATGCCCGTCTCTTCGTAGAATTCCCGCAGACCTGTCTTCACGCTGCTGATGTCGCTGATGATGCAGTCCTGGTGGAGGTGGGGGATGACCTGGCGGAAGACGTCGATGGTGTATTTCAGCGTCACGGCGTTGATGACCAGGTCGGGCCGGAAGGCGTCGATTTCGTCCAGTTGGGTGAAGCGCTGGGTGTTGTAGAGGAAGCGCATGCGCTTCGGGTCGATTTCGTAGACGGCGCATTCGTGGTCGAAGGAGAGCACGTCGGCAAAGAAGCTGCCCATCTTGCCTGCGCCGAGAATCAGTATTTTCATAGGTGGTTCATTAAGTGGAATAGAGTCCCTCCCCCCCCTAGGGGAGGATGGGAGGGGGCTCTTACTTGTTAATTATCTCCATCTGCTGGCGCACGCTTTCGGCATGGATTTCCTCGTAGACACGGCGGACGAAGCCGGGGTCCATGCCGCAGAGGCTGCCTTGGGCACCGCGTTTGTCCAGGATTTCGGTGTAGCGCATGGGCTGGACTACGCCCATGTTGTGCTCCTTCTTGTAGAGGGCTATCTCGCGGCTCACCCGCATGCGGCGCGTCAAGAGGTCCATCAGCTGGTCGTCCATCTCGTCGATTTGCTTGCGCAGCGAGATGAGCGATTCGGTCATCTCCACGTTGTCGCGCACGATGAGGTGTTCGAGGATGAAGTCGAGCACCTCGGGCGTCACCTGCTGCGAGGCGTCGCTCCATGCCTGGTCGGGGTTGCAGTGGCTCTCCACGATGAGTCCGTGGAAGCCCATGTCCATGGCCTGCTGGCAGAGGGTGGCGATGAGGTCGCGGCGTCCGCCCATGTGGCTGGGGTCGCAGAAGACGGGCAGGCTGGGGAAGCGGCGGTGGAGCTCGATGGGGATGTGCCAGAGCGGTATGTTGCGATAGAGCTTGTGGTCGATGGTGCTGAAACCGCGGTGGATGGCTCCCATGCGCTTGACGCCGGCGCCGTTGATGCGCAGCAGGGCACCTATCCAGAGCTCCAGGTCGGGGTTCACGGGGTTCTTCACCAGCACGGGCACGTCCACTCCGCGAAGGCTGTCGGCCAGTTCCTGCACGGCAAAGGGGTTGGCCGTGGTGCGGGCGCCTATCCAGAGGATGTCCACCCCGTGGCGCAGGGCTTTCTCCACGTGGTCGGGCGTGGCCACCTCGCAGGCCACGAGCATGCCTGTCTCCTCCTTCACGCGCTCCAGCCAGGGCAGGGCTTTCTCGCCGTGGCCTTCGAAGTTTCCGGGTTTCGTGCGGGGTTTCCAGATGCCGGCGCGGAACATGTGGCATCCCTTCTGGGCCAACTGGCGGGCGGTTGTCATCACTTGTTCTTCGGTCTCGGCCGAGCAGGGTCCTGCAATGACAAACGGGCGGGGGTTGTCGCTCGGCAAGTTCAGTGGAACGAGGTCTAAAGTCATAATGCGTATCTTTTTTTTATTGGGTTATTGTTTGTTCATGAGTTTGATTCGCTCGAGCGCCTCGGCAATCTTCTCCTCCTTGGCGCAGAGGCTCAGGCGGATGTATCGTTGGCCGTTCGTGCCGAAGATGAAGCCCGGGGTGATGAAGACGCGGGCCTCGTGGAGCACGCGCTCGGTGAGGTCTTCCACGTCGGCATAGCTGTCGGGGATGCGCCCCCAGAGGAACATGCCCGTCTGCGAGGGGTCGAAGCGGCAGCCCAGTTCCGTCATGATGTCTTCGGCCAGCGAGCGGCGGCGGGCGTAGGTGGCGATGTTGGCCTCGCGGTGCCATTCGTCGCTGTTGTCATAGGCCTGGGCCGCAGCCAGCTGCATGGGGCGGAAGGTGCCCGAGTCGATGTTCGTCTTCACCTTCAGGAGCCACTGTATGAAGGTGGCGTTCGTGGCCAGCAGGCCCACGCGCCATCCCGGCATGTTGTGGCTCTTGCTCATCGAGTTGAACTCGATGCAGCACTCCTTGGCGCGCGGCACCTGCAGGATGGAGAGCTTCTCCCGGTCGTTCAGGATGAAGGAGTAGGGGTTGTCGTTCACCACCACGATGCCGTGGCGCAGGGCGAAACTGACGAGCCGTTCGTAGGTCTCGCGGCGTGCCGGGGCTCCGGTGGGCATGTGGGGATAGTTGGTCCACATGAGCTTCACGCGGCTCAGGTCCATCCGCTCGAGCGCCTCGAAGTCGGGCTGCCATCCGTTCTCCTCGCGCAGGTCGTAGGTGACCACCTCGGCACCGAGCAGACGGCTCAGGCTCGTGTAGGTGGGGTAGCCAGGGTTGGGCACGAGCACCTGCTCGCCGGGGTTCACGAGGGTGAGCGTCACGTGCAGAATGCCCTCCTTGCTGCCGATGAGGGGCTGAATCTCGCTCGAGGGGTCGAGCTCGACGCCGTACCACCGCTTGTAGAAGCGTGCCATGGCCTGGCGCAGCTCGGGTGTGCCGATGGTGGGCTGATAGCCGTGGGTGTCGGGGCGGAGGGCCTGCTCGCAGAGGGTGCGGACGGTCTGCTCCGAGGGGGGCATGTCGGGGCTGCCGATGGCCAGACTGATGATGTCGCGGCCCTCGGCATTGAGGCGTGCCACCTCCTTGAGCTTGCGGCTGAAGTAGTACTCGCTGACGGCGCCGAGGCGGTCGGCCGGCCGTATGTCAAATGCTCTGTTGTCCATTTTTGTATTCGCCTAAGATGTTCATTTCGTTTACCAGCGGGCTGATGGCCTCCACGGCCTGGCGATAGCGGCGCAGGTCGGTGAAGGAGAGGTCGATGTAGAACATATACTGCCACTCCTTGCCGATGATGGGCAGCGACTGGATTTTCGTCAGGTTTATCTTGTAGAACGAGAAGATGCTCAGTATGGCGCTCAGGCTTCCCTCCTCGTGGGGCAGGGTGAAGACGATGCTGGCTTTGTCAATCTCCTCGGTGGAGCGCATGCGGTCGGCCTCCTCGGGATTGCTAAGCACGAGGAAGCGGGTGAAGTTGTGCTTGTTCGTCTCGATGCCTTCCTCGAGCACCTTCATGCCATAGATGCGTGCGGCGTCGCGGTGGCAGATGGCGGCATGCCCGTGTAGCTGCTCGCGGCTGATGTCGGCTGCGGCGCCGGCCGTGTCGGCCACCTCCACCACCTTCAGCCCCGGGTGGTGTGCCAGGAAGTCGCGGCACTGCATCAGTGCCACGGGGTGCGAGTTCACCTCGGTGATGTCGGCCCAGTAGTCGTCGGGCAGGCACATGATGCTGTGGCTGATGCGCAGCTTGTGCTCGCCCACGATGGTGGTGCCGCTCTCGCGCAGCAGTTCGTAGTTGTGGAGCAGGCTGCCGGCAATGGTGTTCTCGATGGCCACGAGGGCCGTCATCCGTCGGTCGGCCTTCATGTGGGCGAACACTTCTTCGAACGTGTCGCAGCAACACAGTTCCAGCTCCTCGCCCGGGAAGTAGCGGTGGGCGGCTATGTCGTGGAAGCTGCCCTTGATTCCTTGTATGGCTATGCGTCTCATCTTTTCATAAAAAGAAAAGTCCCGTTTCGTAGGTGAAACGGGACTTTCTTGTATTTTTGGTTTGTTCGGTTCTTTGTTTTTTTGTACGCACGACGGCCCGTTTCACTTCACTGGGGTAAAGTAAAAGTAATAATAGAAGCCGTAAAAGTTGTTACTCAATGTGCGCATTTGACTGCTTTTTCTTATGATTTCGGCTGCAAAGGTACGAACTTGTAAGCAAACGGCCAAGAAAATTGTCAGATTTCTTCAAATTTTTTGCGGAGAGGGGGAAAAAAGAACGTGCTGCGATGTGCATCGCAACACGTTCTTCCAGCCATCGCATCACGTTGCGTGGGTCGTCGCACCGTGTTGCTTTCTATGGCTTATCGTTTTTGTCGTTTCTTTGTTGTTTCTCCCGTTTCCTTCTTCAGACGATTCCCTGGGCCATCATGGCGAAAATAGACCTTGGCTTTGCCGAGCTGGCGTCGCCATGATGGGGGAACCGTCTTCTTCAGACGATTCCCTGGGCCATCATGGCTTGAGCCACCTTCATGAAGCCGGCGATGTTGGCGCCCTTCACGTAGTTGATGTAGCCGTCGGGCTGTGTGCCATACTTCACGCACTGCTCGTGTATGCCGTGCATGATTTGGTGCAGCTTCTGGTCCACCTCCTCGGCCGACCAGCTCAGGTGCATGGCGTTCTGCGTCATCTCCAGTCCGCTCGTGGCCACGCCGCCGGCGTTGACGGCCTTGCCCGGGGCATAGAGCATGCGGGCCTCGATGAAGGCGTCGATGGCCTCGGGCGTGCAGCCCATGTTCGATATCTCGCCCACGCAGATGCAGCCGTTCTGGATGAGCTGGCGTGCGTCGTCACCGTTGAGCTCGTTCTGGGTGGCGCAGGGCAGTGCGATGTCGCACTTCACCTCCCACGGCCGCTTGCCGGGGATGAACTTTGCGCCGGGGAACTCGTCGGCATAGGGTTGGCAGATGTCGTTGCCGCTGGCGCGGAGCTCCAGCATGTAGGCAATCTTCTTCTCGTCGAGTCCGGCCTCGTCGAGGATGTATCCGTCGGGACCGCTGATGGTGATCACCTTGGCGCCCATCTGGGTGGCCTTGGTGGCGGCGCCCCAGGCCACGTTGCCGAATCCGCTGATGGCCACGGTCTTGCCCTTGATGTCGATGCCCTTGTCGGCCAGCATCTCGCGCACGAAGTAGAGTCCGCCGAAGCCCGTGGCCTCGGGACGGATGAGGCTGCCGCCGAAGGAGAGGCCCTTGCCGGTGAGCACGCCGCTCCAGTCGCGCGTCAGTTTCTTGTATTCGCCGAAGAGGTAGCCCACCTCGCGAGCGCCCACGCCGATGTCGCCGGCCGGCACGTCGATTTCGGGGCCGATGTGCCGATAGAGTTCGCTCATGAAGGCTTGGCAGAAGCGCATCACCTCGGCGTCGCTCTTGCCGCGTGGCGAGAAGTCGCTGCCGCCCTTGCCGCCGCCCATGGGCAGCGTGGTCAGGGCGTTCTTGAATGTCTGCTCGAAGCCCAGGAACTTCAGGATGCTCAGGTTCACCGAGGCATGGAAGCGCAGTCCGCCCTTGTAGGGGCCGATGGCGCTGTTAAACTGCACGCGGTAGCCCAGGTTCACCTGCACCTCGCCGCGGTCGTCCACCCAGGGCACGCGGAACGTGATGATGCGCTCGGGCTCCACGAGCCGCTCGATGATTTTGGCTTTCTCAAACTCGGGGTGCTGGTTGTAGACGTCTTCGATGGAGAGCAGCACCTCGTAGACGGCCTGCAGATACTCTTTCTCGCCTGGATGTTTGGCCTCCAGCTGGGCCATGATTTTTTTGATGTCCATTTTTCTTGTTTTTATGTGATTTCTTACATTGTGTCAGCTTAATTCCGATACAAAATTATAAAATATGCCAGTGACGGCAAAAAAAAC
>CAMJRQ010000076.1 GCA_946408305.1 uncultured Prevotellaceae bacterium | reverse complement strand
GATTTCCAGCAGGGCCTCCTTCTCGTCGGTGGGCTGTCCCACCTTCTCGAGGTATTCGATTTGTGCCTCCAGTATTTCCTCGGCCTTGTCGAAGTCGTAGAGGGCCATGGCCTGCTCGGGCGTGGTGTCGAAGACGGGCTCCGCAGGTTTGCGTCGCCGCTGGGCCGAGGCTGCCAGCGAGGCGGCGATGAGAATCAGGAACAGTATTTTTCTCATGCTTTTTTATTTGAAGATGAAGTACACGGCCAGCACCAGGCATACGAAGGCTGCCAGGTGGTTCCAGTGGAGCTGCTGCCCCTGGAAGAGCAGGTTGGCGATGATGCAGAAGATGATGAGCGAGATGACCTCCTGGATGACCTTCAGCTGCATGAGCGTGAAGGGGCCTCCGTTGCCGGCGAAACCGATGCGGTTGGCGGGTATCATCAGACAGTATTCCACGAAGGCGATGGCCCACGAGAAGGCAATCACGCCGATGAGCGGCCAGTGCGACGTGACGCCCGTCTGGCTCAGCTTCAGATGGAGGTACCAGGCCAGCGTCATGAACACGTTGCTGCCCAGCAGAAGCAGGATGGTATAGAGTCCGTTCATTGTTTCTTCAGAGTGTTATCGAGAAATTCGCCGATGCGGTCGAGCCAGGTGTAGCTGCCGGTGCCGGGCGCGGCTTTGTGCTGGAAGCAGTGGTTGCGCAGAGCCAGTGTGTGGAGCTCGCTCTGGATTCCCATGGCGCGCATCTTTTCCCACGTCTTCACCGAGTTCATCGAGGCCCATCCGTCGGCGTCGCCGTGGATGAAGAGCATGGGGGCCGTCTTCAGGTCGAAGCTGAATTCGGGCACCAGCACGGCGTCGTCCTCGTTGCCTCCCTGCTTGTTGGGCTCCTCGGCGCCGTCGGTCAGTGCGTAGGCGGGATAGATGCCGATGCCCCACTGCACGTTGCAGGGCTGGCGGTCGATGTCGTCAATGCGCAGGTAGCTCTGGTGCATGGACGAGGTGACGCCCATGAGCGTCAGGTGTCCGCCGGCCGAGCTTCCCATGATGCCTATCTGGTTGGGGTCGAGCCCCAGGCCGGCAGCCTTGCTGCGCACGATGCGTATGGCGCGCTGCAGATCCTGCCAGGCGGTGGTGTGCTTGGCCAGCCCCTTGGGGCGCGGCGTGCGGTATTTCATGGTGACGACGGTCATGCCTCGCTCGTTCAGATAGCGCCGTGCGGGGGCCACCTCGAATCCGTCGGGGTCGTTGCCCTCGTAGCTGCCGCCCGAGTAGATAATCTGTATGGCCTTCGTCTTCAGCTCCTTCGGGAAGTGCCACTCCAGGTAGGGCTTGCACTGGTGGTCTTGCTGGCAGGGCATCTTGCCCTCGGGCCACACGTCTTCCTTCACCACTTCGCGGCGTGCCTCGTCCGAAGCGTAGCGCTTCATCAGCTCCACCTCGGGCTCCAGCGGCGTGATGAAGCCCATCTGTCGCATGAACTCCACGCCGCGCTCCAGCCCGTATACGCCGTGCGGCTTGTTGGGATAGAGGTGCAGCTCGGCGGGGATGTGGCGCTTGCGCAGCTCGCGGTAGATGAGCGTGGAGCCGTTGGGCGAGTATTCGTCTGCCCCGCCGTGGTGGAGGCTCATGGGGCAGGTCTTCTCGTCGAAGTGGAAGATGTCTGAGAGTCGCACGTCCTTGCCGTAGCCCTGGCGGGTGGAGGGTGTGCCGGTCTCGCCATCGGTGGTCACGTAGGCGGGCGAGTTGACGATGGCCCAGTTGATGTGGCAGGGCTGGCTGTCGAGCTTGTCGATGGGCGCGTAGGCCGGTGTCTGCGAGCTGGTGGCCATCAGCACGGCCATGTGCGAGCCGGCCGATTGCGAGATGACTCCGATGCGCTCGGGGTCGAAGCCGCGTTTCTTGGCTTCGCTGCGCACGAGGCGCACGGCCCGCTGTCCGTCCTCCCAGGCGGTCTGGTAGATGGGGATGCCTTGGGGCCGCGGGGTGCGGTAGACCAGGTTGACGCACTGGAAGCCCAGTTCGGTGAACCGCTCTCGCCACTGCTTGATGAACTGCATGTCGCAGCACGTGTTGTAGCCGCCGCCCGAGATGAGAATCATGCACCCGCCGTTGCGGCGGTCTTTGGCCGGCGCGTCGAACCATTCCAGGTAGGGCGTGCGGTGTTTGTCGGGCTTGAAGCCTTCGGCCCGGGCTTCGTCCAGCATGGCTGCAATCTGGTGGGGCTGTGCGTCGGGCATCTTGCCCTTGGGCCACAGCAGTTCGCGTTCCCAGGCCAGCATGTTGAGCGTGGAGCACAGGCCGGCCAGCAGCAGTAGGTTTCTCAGAATTCGTTTTTTCATAATGCAGTAGTTTGTTTTTATGGTTCTTGTTTCTTTTTCAAGTATTCGTCCATGGCGTGGGCTGCCCGCCGTCCGTCGCCCATGGCCAGGATGACGGTGGCTCCGCCGCGCACGATGTCGCCTCCGGCAAAGATGGTGGGCAGGTTGGTCTGCATGGCGTCGTTCACCACGATGGTGTTCTTGCGACCCAGTTCGAGCCCCTCGATGCTGGTGGGCACGATGGGGTTGGGGCTTACGCCGACGGCCACGATGGCCTGGTCGATGGCGCGTGTGACGAGTGCGCCGGGTATGGGCTGCGGGCTACGGCGTCCGCTGGCGTCGGGCTCGCCCAGCTCCATCTGCTGGAGCACCACCTCGATGACGTTGCCGCGCTCGTCGGCGTGGTATTCCACGGGGTTGTGCAGGGTGAGGAACTCGATGCCCTCCTCCTTGGCGTGCTTCACCTCCTCGAGGCGTGCCGGCATCTCGGCCTCCGAGCGTCGGTAGGCGATGAAGACGTGCTCGGCGCCCAGCCGCTTGGCCGTGCGGCAGCTGTCCATGGCGGTGTTGCCGCCGCCCACCACCATCACGCTCTTGGCGCGGCGCACGGGGGTGTCGTATTCGGGGTTCGAGGCGTCCATCAGGTTGACGCGGGTGAGGTATTCGTTGCTCGACATGATGCCGTTCGAGTTCTCGCCAGGGATGCCCATGAAGTTGGGCAGTCCGGCTCCGGAACCCACGAAGATACCCTCGAAGCCCTCGTCCTCGAGCTGCTTGATGCTGAGGGTCTTGCCGATGATGCAGTCCTTCACGAATTTCACGCCGATGCGCTCCAGTGTTTGTATCTCGACGTCCACGATGCGGTTGGGCAGACGGAACTCGGGGATGCCGTACTTCAGCACGCCGCCAATCTCGTGGAGCGCCTCGAAGACGGTGACGTCGTAGCCCATCTTGGCCATGTCGCCGGCGAAGCTCAGTCCGCTGGGCCCCGAGCCCACCACGGCAATCTTGCGCCCGTTCGGGGCAGCCACCTGGGGCAGCGACATCTGGCCGCTCTCGCGCTCGTAGTCGGCTGCGAAGCGTTCCAGATAGCCGATGGCCACGGGCTGCGAGCCCATCTTCAGGTGGATGCACTGGCTCTCGCACTGCTTCTCCTGCGGGCATACGCGACCGCAGACGGCGGGCAGGGCCGAGGTCTGCTTCAGCACCTGGGCGGCCTTGAGGAACTCGCCGCGCTCAATCTGCTTGATGAACGACGGAATCTCGATGCCCACGGGGCAGCCCTTCATGCAGGTGGGGTTGGCGCAGTCGAGGCATCGCTGGGCCTCGGTGAGCGCCTGCTCGGGGGTGAGGCCGCGGTTGACCTCCTCGGTGCGCGTCGTGGCGCGGTAGACAGGGTCCAGCTCGGGCATCTGGCAGCGGGGAATGGCTGTGCGCTCCTTGGCCTTCAGGCTCTGCCGGAGGCCGACGCGCCACGGGGCCGTGCGGTCGGTGAGATTCTGTTCGGGCTGGGTGGCTTGGGGGTGATGGGGTTGATGGGGTTGATGGGGTTGATGGGGTTGATGGGGTTGGTGGGGTTTCTGGGGGTGGGCCTGATACTTCTCGTATGCCTCCAGCTCCTCGGCCTTGAAGGCTCCGGCGCGGCGCATCATCTCGTCGAAGTCCACCTGGTGGCCGTCGAATTCGGGGCCGTCCACGCAGACGAACCTCGTCTTTCCGCCCACCGTCACGCGGCAGGCGCCGCACATGCCCGTGCCGTCCACCATGATGGTGTTCAGGCTCACGTCGGTGGGGATGTCGTATTTCTTTGTCAGCAGGCAGCAGAACTTCATCATGATGGCCGGCCCGATGGCGAAGACGCGGTCCACGCGCTCGCGCTGGATGACCTGCTCGATGCCCACCGTGACGACGCCCTTCTGCCCGTAGGAACCGTCGTCGGTCATGATGATCACCTCGTCCGAGCTGCGGCGCACCTCGTCTTCCAGGATGATCAGGTCCTTGGAGCGTCCGGCCAGCACGGATACCACGCGGTTTCCGGCCTTCTTCAGCGCCTGAATGATGGGCAGCATGGGTGCCACACCCACGCCTCCGCCGGCGCAGACCACCGTGCCGAAGTGCTCGATGTGGGTGGCGCGGCCCAGGGGGCCCACCACGTCGGCTATGTAGTCGCCCACGCCCAGGCTGCACAGCTTCTGTGTGCTGGTGCCCACGGTCTGCACCACCAGGGTGATGGTGCCCCGCTCGGGGTCGGCGGCGGCGATGGTCAGGGGGATGCGCTCGCCTTTCTCGTCCACACGCACGATGACGAAATGCCCCGCGCGGCGGGCCCGGGCTATGAGCGGGGCCTCCACCTCCAGCCTGAATACTTTCTCTGAAAACTGTTCCTTCTTGACAATCTTGTTCATACCTTAAAATATACTATATAGATAATAGCGCTGCAAATGTACGGATTTTCGCGCAGAAAACAAAGCAAAGCTTTTGTTTTCCGCAACTCTGGCCTCAGACCGAAGTGGAAAAAATCAAAACAAGTTTTGTTTTTCTGCTCTTCTTTCCGTACCTTTGACGCCGCAAGACGAATCGCGACCTTATGAAATATTCAAACATCCTGGCAGCCCTGCTGCTGATGGCGCTGGCACCGACGGCGTCGGCTCAGATGCAACGCAGCACCAAGCGCGGCATCTGCGAGAACAATCCCCGATACATTCAGGCCTGGACCAAGGCGCTGCAACCGGGCGTGAGCTGGACCTACAACTGGGGCGTGGCTCCCGAACCCGATGCGCTCCGCTCGGCACAGCCCGACGGCATACGCTTCGCCCCCATGTGCTGGAACCATCAGTTCGACGAGGCCAAGCTGCGCCGCTACCTGACGCTCCATCCCGAGGCCGAACTGCTGCTGGGCTTCAACGAACCCAACTTTACGAGCGGCGACGGCGGCTCGAACATCGTCCCCTCGCTGGCAGCCCAGCAATGGCCGCGCCTGGAGCAGATTGCCGACGAGTATGGCCTCAAGCTGGTGTCGCCGGCCATGAGCTTCGGCTATCAGCCGCTCTCCGACGGCAAGGTCTGGGGGCTCGACGAATGGCTCGGCGCCTTCATCGAGGAATATCGCAACCAGAACGACGGACGCGACCCGCGCATGGACTACATCGCCCTCCACACCTACATGAACTGGGCCTCGGCGGTGGACTGGTATGTGAACACCTACCTCTATGCCGACGACAAGGACCCGCGACTGCGCGACTATTTCGTGCGCAACGGACGCAAGCAGATTTTCCTCACCGAGTTCAGCGCCGGAGAGGGCGACAAGGACGGATTCGTGACCACCGAGGAGAGCCAGATTGACGAGATGGTGAAGAAGGTGCAGCTGCTGGAACTGAGCCCCAACGTGGCCGGATATGCCTGGTTCATGGCCACCGGGAGCAGCTTCACCAACAGCTACCCCTACTGGCACGTCTTCACCGGGAGCGCCTCGAAACCCGAACTGACCGAGCTGGGCCTCATCTATGCCCACATGTCGTCGTTCGACAAGACGCACTACTGGCGCCCCGGCGAGCTAATCCCGGCCAAGGACTACGTCTACATGACCGATTGCCGCCTGCGCCACAACACCGACCCCGAGAGCCAGCAAGCCATCGAACTGAGCGAGTTCCAGCAATACCAGAACTGGGAGAACCGCACTATCACCCCTTACGTGGAATACCAGATCAACGTGGGCACGCGCAAGAACTACACCCTCTCGATGCGTCTCTGCAACAGCACGCCCACCA
>CAMJRQ010000075.1 GCA_946408305.1 uncultured Prevotellaceae bacterium | reverse complement strand
CCGGCCATCAGACGGGCGACTATACCGAGGGCAACCCCTGGCAGTACAGCTTCCTTGTGCCGCACGACGTGAAGGGCCTCGTTCAGCTTATGGGCGGCGACAAAGCTTTCACCGCACGCCTCGACAGCCTCTTCACGGCCGACGGCGACCTGGGCGAGCATGCCAACCCCGACATCACGGGCCTCGTGGGACAGTATGCCCACGGCAACGAGCCCAGCCACCAGGTCATCTACATGTATAACTATGTCAACCAGCCCCGCAAGGCCCAGAAACTCCTACGCCAGGTGATGAGCGAGCTCTACACCGACCAGCCTGCCGGTCTTTGCGGCAACGAGGATGTGGGCCAGATGTCGGCTTGGTACATCATGTCGGCCCTGGGACTCTATCAGGTGGAACCCTGTGGCGGAGTCTACCAGCTCGGTTCGCCCATCGTCGAGGAGGCCGTCATCCCCGTGCCCGGCGACAAGACCTTCACCATCCGCACCCACGGAGGCAGCGACAAAGCCATCTACGTCAAGAAGTATGTCCTGAACGGCAAGCAGCTCAAGGGCCTCTCCATCACCCACAAACAGATTATGGCCGGCGGCACGCTCGATGTTTACATGACTGCAAAATAACCCCCCAAAAAAACATTCACGAACATGAGAAAACTGTTTTTAGTGCTGCTGACGGCCTTGCCGCTTTCGGCCGTGGCATCCCCCGAACTGCCTCGCAAGGACAAGGAGGCCATCCAGAGCACCATCCAGAGCCAGCGTCCGGCCGTGAAAGACCGCCTCTTCCGCAGCGAGGCCGTCGAGAAGCAGATCCTCGACCTGCGGGCCAAACTGACGGCCATCAGCCCGAAACTCTTCTGGATGTTCCAGAACTGCTTCCCCAATACGCTCGACACCACCGTCCACTATAGCAATGCCGACGGCGACGACGACACCTTCGTCTACACCGGCGACATCCATGCCATGTGGCTGCGCGACAGTGCCGCCCAGGTGTGGCCCTATCTTCGCTATGTCGGTCAGGACGAACCCCTGCGCCACCTCATCCGCGGCGTCATCCGTCGTCAGATAGCGTGCATCCTCATCGACCCCTATGCCAACGCCTTCAATATGGGCCCCACGGGCGGCGAGTGGCAGTCGGACAACACGAAGATGAAGCTCGAGCTCCACGAGCGCAAGTATGAGATCGACTCGCTCTGCTATCCGCTCCGCCTGGCCTATGCCTATTGGCAGCAGACGGGCGACACCACCATCTTCGACGAGAAGTGGCTCGAGGCCATCCGTGCCATCCTCGGCGTGTTCCAAGACCAGCAGAACTGGAACGGCCCCATCACCAACTATCGCTTCACCCGCAAGACCGAGGCGCTCCACGACACGCGCAGCAACGGCGGCTACGGCCATCCCGGAAAGCCCTGCGGACTCATCGCCAGTGCCTTCCGTCCGTCGGACGATAGCACCGTCTTTCCCTATCTCGTGCCCAGCAACTTCTTCGCTGTCAGCGTGCTGCGCAAGGCGGCCGAGATTCTCAACGACGTCAACCACGAGTACGGCTTGGCTTCCGACTGCCGCCGCATGGCCACTCAGGTCGAGGAGGCGCTCCAGAAGTACGCCATCGTCGAGCATCCCAAGTACGGCAAAATCTATGCCTTCGAGGTCGACGGCTACGGCAGCGCCCTGCTCATGGACGACTCCAACGCCCCCAGCCTGCTCTGCTTGCCCTATCTGACCGATGTGCCCATCGACGACCCCATCTATCAGAACACGCGCCGCTTCGTGTGGAGCGAGGACAACCCCTACTTCTTCCGCGGCAAGGCGGGCGAGGGCATCGGCGGTCCCCACTGCGGGCTCAACAATCCCTGGCCCATGAGCCTCGTCATGAAGGCCTTCACCACCAACGACCGTGCCGAGCAGGAATGGTGTGTCGAGCAGATTCTCAAGACCGACGCCGACACGGGCTTCATGCACGAATCCTTCAATAAGGATGATGCCACCAAGTTCACGCGTTCCTGGTTCGCCTGGGCCAACACCATCTTCGGCGAACTCATCGTCCGGATGTATGCTGATTAATCTCATCTTTTCCCCCTCCGACCGATGAAACGAACGCTCATTTCCCTCGCCCTCATAGCCTCCCTGGCTGCCTGCAACAACGCCGGGCGGCAGTTCGACGATTGTCTCTCCTTCCTCTATGCCTACATGCCGCTGCCTGACAGCGTCGACTATCCCCGTTCCTTCTGGGAAATGAATGTCGAGGTGTCCCTCCTGGCCAAGGCCGAGATGCCCTGGGGACGCACCGTCCCCGACCGCGAGTGGCGCCACTTCGTGCTGCCCGTTCGGGTCAATAACGAGAACCTCGACACCTCGCGCGTCGTCTTCTACCGCGAGCTGAAGGAGCGTGTTTCCTCGCTCTCCATGCACGATGCCGCGCTCGAGGTCAACCATTGGTGCCACGAATACGTCACCTATCAGCCCTCCGACGGCCGCACCTCGGCCCCGCTCGCCACTCTGCGCTCGGGTATCGGCCGCTGCGGCGAGGAGAGCACCTTCTGCGTGGCTGCCCTCCGTTCAGTGGGCATTCCGGCCCGTCAGGTCTACACTCCGCGCTGGGCCCATACCGACGACAACCATGCCTGGGTGGAGGTCTGGATTGACGGCGAGTGGCATTTCATGGGAGCCTGTGAGCCTGATGCTGTGCTCGACCGCGGATGGTTCAACCAGCCCGCCTCGCGAGCCATGCTCATGCACACCAAGGTCTTCGGATGCTACGACGGCCCCGAGGAGGTGGTCAGCCAGACGGCCTGCTACACCGAAATCCACGTCACCTCCAACTATGCCCCGGTCAGCCTGCTCCAGGTTCTCGTCACCGATTCCGTCGGTGCTCCCGTGCCGGGCGCTTCGGTGGATTTCCGTCTCTACAACTATGCCGAGTTCTATCGTCTCTGCACGAAGCAGACCGACGAGGAGGGCCGCACGTCGCTCACCTGCGGCCGGGGCGACCTGATTGTCTGGGCCCGTTCCGACGAGGGCCTCCTGGGCTTCGCAAAGGCCACGGTGGGAACCGACGAGGAGGTGCACATCACCCTCTCTGCTCCCGCCTCGCTCTGCAGCACATACGACTTCGACATCGTTCCTCCCGCGCCGCACGACAATGTGCCACACACCACACCCGAGCAAGATGCGGCCAACAAGCAGCGTCTGGCCTACGAGGACAGCCTACGCTCGGCCCGCCCCATGCCCCAGATTCCCGACGGCCATCCGCTCTCCGACCTCTTGAAGCGGGCCCGCGCCAATGGCGAGGTGCTCATGCAGTTCCTCGACGAGGCACCCGATTCGACAGTGGCGACCGAACTCCTTCGCGCCGTCTCGGCCAAGGACCTTCGCGATGTCACGCTTCCCGTGCTCCTCGACCATGCAACGTATGCCGCTTCGGGCAGTGGCGATGTGTGGCGACGCTATGTGCTCTCGCCGCGCGTCTCCAACGAACTGCTCACACCCTGGCGTCAGGAACTCACGGCCCGTTTCGGCGGCTCTTCCGTGGCCGACGTGCTTTCCTTCGTGCGCGACAGCCTCACGATTGACGACACGCGCAATCCGCTCCACTATTGCATGTCGCCCCTCGGCGTCCTGCACCATCGCACCACCGACGCCCACAGCCGCGACATTTTCCTCGTGGCTGCTCTCCGTGCGGCTGGCATCCCGGCTCGCATCGACGAGACGACGGGCAAGGTGCAGTGGATTGAGCCCGGCTCGCCCGATTCGGCCTTCTCCGAGTATGTGGACGATGCGGCCGGTTCCGAAACCCTCTCAAAGGGACAGCTGGAACTCACCGCCTCCGACCCCCAGCCTCGCTATTACACCCATTTCACCCTCTCCTACGTGCGTTCCGACGGTTCGCTCCAGTTGCTCGAAAACGAGGGTGAGAGTATGCAGTACAACTTCCAGGCGGGCGGACGCAGCTACGACACCGGCCTCTATGTCCTCGTCACCGGTCAGCGCCTGGCCAGTGGGGCAGTGCTCTCCCGCATGACCATCTTCCCGCTCGAGGCCGGCCAGACGGTGTCGGTGCCCGTCGTCATCCGCCACGAGACCGAGCAGGTGCAGGTCATCGGCTCCTTCAACAGCGAGACGCGCTATCTCCCCATGAACGAGACCTCTCAACGCTCGTTGCTCTCCGAGACGGGCCGGGGCTACTACGTCGTCGGCTTCCTCACGCCCGGCCACGAACCCTCGAACCATGCCCTGCGCGACCTCTCGGCCGCCCGTGCCGAGCTCGAGGCCTGGGGCCGTCCCATCGTCCTGCTCCTGCCGCCGGGTGCCGACCTCCCCGCGTTGCTTCGTCAGCCCGAATATCGCGACCTGCCCTCCACCGTGCATTTCGGCCGGCTCGAGGCCCCCAAGGCGTCGCTGCCTCTCTTCATGATAGCCGACACCTTCAACCGCGTGGTCTTCCGCTCCGAGGGCTACACCATCGGTCTGGGCAAGCAGATTGTCGACGTGGCGAAGAAATTGGATTAGGGAATAGTGATAAGAGAAAAGAGACTAAAACGATAAACCTATATAATTATGTATTTGAACGACACCTTTTACATAGCGCATTGCGAGAATGGCCCCTTGTGCATCAACGGCAAGATGGCCAACCGCCACGGACTCGTTGCCGGTGCCACCGGTACGGGCAAGACCGTCACCCTCCAGGTCATCGCCGAGAGTTTCTGTCAGGCCGGAGTGCCTTGCTTCATGGCCGACATGAAAGGCGACCTCTCGGGCATCTCGCAGCCCGGCCGCCTCTCTGGCTTCATCGAGAAGCGCATGCCCGAGTTCGGAATCGAGAACCCGCAATTCCAGGGCTGCCCCGTACGTTTCTTCGACGTCTACGGCGAGCAGGGCCACCCCATGCGCAGCACCATCTCTCAGATGGGTCCCCAGCTCCTCTCGCGCCTCATGGGGCTCAACGAGACGCAGGACGGCGTCCTCAACATCGTCTTCCGCATTGCCGACGAGAAGGGGCTCCTCCTGCTCGACGTCAAGGATCTCCGCTCCATGCTCGACTATGTCTCCAAGAATGCCAAGGAGTACACTACCAAGTATGGCAACGTATCTTCGGCTTCCATCGGAGCCATCCAGCGTGCCCTCCTCCAGCTCGAGAGCCAGGGTGCCGACCAATTCTTCTTCGAACCCTCGTTCGACATCCACGACCTGCTGCAGACGCGCGACGGGAAGGGCATCATGAACGTCCTTGCGGCCGACCGCCTCATGCTTCAGCCCAAGCTCTACAGCACCTTCCTGCTCTGGCTCCTCTCCGAGCTCTATTCCCAGCTGCCCGAGGTGGGCGACCTCGACAAGCCCAAGCTCATCTTCTTCTTCGACGAGGCCCACATGCTCTTCGACGGCACCTCCAAGGCGCTGGTCGACAAGATTGAGCAGGTCATCCGCCTCATCCGTTCCAAGGGCGTCGGCATCTACTTCGTCACCCAGTCGCCCACCGACATCCCCGAGAACATCCTCGGCCAGCTGGGCAACCGCGTGCAGCATGCCCTCCGTGCCTATACGCCCAAGGACCAGAAAGCCGTGCGCACCGCGGCCGACACCTTCCGTGCCAATCCCGCCTTCCGCACCGACGAGGCCATCATGAACCTCGAGACGGGCGAGGCCCTCGTCTCTTTCCTCGACGAGAAGGGAGCCCCCTCCGTCGTGGAGCGTGCCAAGATTCTCTTCCCACTCTCCCAGATAGGTGCCATCAGCGAGGGCCAGCGGCTCGACGCCATCAAGCAGTCCGACATCTACGGCAAGTACGACACCCCCGTCGACCGCGAGAGCGCCTACGAAATCCTCAGCCAGCAGGCTGGCATCGAGGCCGCACAGAAAGCCGAGGCCGAAGCAGCCCAGCAGGCAGAGAAAGAGGCTGCTAAAGCAGAGAAAGAGTCGAAGGGAAAGGCCAAGACGAGCATCGTGGGCAAGGTCATCAAGGCCGTCGTCACTGCCGTCACGGCCACCGTAGCCTCCGTGCTGGGCAGCCTCGTCTCCGACGCCGTGACGGGCAAGAAGTCCAAGTCGCGCACCAGTGTCACGGGCAAGATAGCCAAGAACGCCACCTCCGCCGCCACCCGCAC
>CAMJRQ010000074.1 GCA_946408305.1 uncultured Prevotellaceae bacterium | reverse complement strand
AGGCTGCTGAAAAGTATCAATTTCCTCATCTTTTTTCCTTGATGGGCAACTCGTTTTTTACGACTAAATAGGACGCGCCAGATGGGGGAGCAGTGCCCCCCAAGTGGCGGTCCTATCACACACATTTATTATTAAAAGCAGATAAGTCTCTCCTCACGGAGAGGGATGTTCGTGTCTTATTCTTCGGGGTACATCGAGTGGTAGTAATCTTCCAGCTCCACGGGGTTCTTGGTATGCTCAATCCACCAGTTGCGGATGCTCTCCACCTCGAGCAGACCCACCAGGTTCGAGGTGATGTTGCCCTCAAAGCCGTTGTGGCTGAAGTATTCGAACCAGCTGTTGTCCTCGCTCTCGGGCTCTTCGCCGTCCCAATAGTCCTCGCCCTGGCCGGCCATGTCGTTGTGTCCGTGGTCGCCGCAGATGCTCATCAGGGGGTAGAGGTTCATCTTTCCCTCTGAGATGCCGGCCTCTGCCATGCGCTCCAACACGTTTTGCTTGTAGTTGCCCGGCATGTCGACGGTGCCCACGAAGTAGTTCTTGCTGTACGTCTGCAGAGCCTTCTCCAGCTGGCTGTAGCGGATGTTGGCCTTGTAGGTGTCATAGGTGTCGGGGTTGCCGTGTCCCATGAAGGCCACCACACCCTCCTTTGCCTTGGCCTGATAGACATTGTTCAGGCGTTTGGCCACTTCCTCCACGTCGTCTGTGTTGTTCAGCAGCGGGGTGCCAAGCCACAGGTGGCCGTCGAGCTCCTTCAGATACTCGTCGTCGATGTCGCCCATGTGGTTGTTGGCAAAGTCCTTGATGTAGTTAATCACACGGCTGTATTCTTCGCCGGGGATTACCTGGAGCGACTGCACGGTGATGTCCTTGTACTTGGCCGTGGCAAAGGCGTGGAGCCAGAAGTTGGGGGCATAGTAGTTGCGGCGAACGATGTTGCCCTCGTCGTCGGTGTTTTCGCCTGCAGCGGCACGGTTGATGCAGATGGCCGAGCTGTAGCTCACGTAGACATCAGCGTCGGGGAAGGTCTGTTCGTAGGCACGCTTGGTGGCATCGAAGGCCTGGAAGGCATTGTTCCACGTCGACCCGAAGGCCACCAGCAGAATGGCCTTGTCGTGTTTCTTGCCGGCTTTCACCTGTGCATCCACTGCCGTCTGATAACGAACGTAGTTGCTGACTTCCTCATCGTCGTCGCACGAAGTCAGACTCATCATGCTGGCTGCTACAGCCAACATGGAAACGAGAATTGTTTTAATCTTCATCGTCTTTGAAATTTAGGTTGGTTTTAATAAGTTGTTTCACACTGTTTCCTTTTTTGAAACGCACGGCAAAGGCCACGAAAACGGTTGTTCCGGGCGAGTTGGTGCCCAGGTGGAAGGGGCGCATCGTGCGGTCAACGTAGTTGAAGATGTTGTCCACTCCGGCCTCCAGCCTGTAGCTCAGGGGGCGGTCCGTGCGGCCCAGCTCGTGGGTGGTGTTCAGTCGCCACAGCTGAAAGGGACGCCCGTTTCCGTTGTTCTGATAATAGCGTCGGCTGCTGCCTCGCGTGCTCAGGTTGATTCCCAGCCTGTAGCGCGGACGGAAACGGTGGTGCCATCGGGCAAAGGCATTCCATTTGTGGTGGGCCATGCCGTCGATAGTCACGCGTCGCAGGCGGTCGTTCGTCGCGTCGTATTCGTGGGCCTTCGTGTCGAGCCAACTGTAGTTTCCGCCCAGCGAGAGCTCGTGCCAGGGGGTGTAGGTCAGGTTCACGTCGATGCCACACGTGCGTGCGTCTTCCATATTCATATACTTGCGGGCCACGATGGCGTTGCTCCCATCGCCCGCATAGGCCGAGGTCACCCACGACGGAATCTCGCTCACCGGCACGTTGACCAGCGCAATCATGCGGTCCAACTGGTTCCAATAGCCCGTGGCCGAAACCGTAAGCTGCCGTCCGCGATACTCGGCCCCGGCGCTCCAATAGTTGCTTTTCTGCGACTTCAGGTCGCGGTTGCCCAGGTTGAAGAACGTGCTCGCCCCCATCGTGTGCAGGTAGCGATAGTGCAGTTCCTTCGTCGTGGGCGTCTTAAATCCCTCGCTCCACCCGGCACGTAGACGGAAGTCGCCCAGCAAGAACATCGTGCTCAGTTTGCGTGTGGCACGGAAGCCGAAGCCCTCGTTCTGGTTCAGCCTGAGGCCGGCCGTCAGATGGAACCATTCGGTGGGCTGATACTCGTCCTGCGCATAGAGAGCTGCCGTCCAGTCGTGGGCCGAACCCGATTCGGTGCGCATCGGGGCCGAGAGATAGTCATAGCGGTATTCGGCCCCGGCACTCAGTACGTGCTGCCGCGGCAGGTTGAAGACACCCTTCAGATGTGCCATCACTCGCTGCTGGTCGCTCTGCAGGCTGCGCTGTCCGGCAAAGTAGGGGAAATAATTCGTGAACTGGCCCGTCGGGTCGTAACCGTCCATCAGCGTCGTGGCTGTGAAGTCGTAGAAATAAGCATGTTTGTTCCAATCCACGTCGAGCGTCACCACGTCGTGGCTGTTCGGCTTCCAGCGGGCTCCGGCCGCGGCGCTGGCATTGCGGTACATCAGGTCGTAGGTGTAGACGTCGCAGCTGGGGTGCTTCCCGTTCTGAGGGCGGCAGATTTCCTTCGTGTAGTAGCTCCCCTCGGCCGAGAGTTCCAGGTTGGGCCTGAGCGTGTAAGTCAGCCGCTCGGCCAGCTGCCAGTTGGTGAAGAGGTTGGCCGTGCGGTTGCGGCTGTCTGTCAGCACCGTGGCCTCGGCCCATTCGCGCGACGTGTTCTGCCATCCGTCGTTATGCTGCAGCTGGAAGTTCGTCAGGCTGCTGACGCGGCCCCATCGGAATCCCACGGCGTCGTGCTGGCGCAGGTCGTTGCGACTGCCATACCGCGTGGTGTTCTCAGCCAGCAGACCGGCATCGGGCTCGCGACGTGTGATGATGTTGATGACGCCCGCCATGGCGTCGCTGCCATAGAGAGCCGACTGGGCACCCTTTACAATCTCGATGCGCTCGATGCGCTGCGGATCGATGAGTCCCAGGTCGTTCTCGCCACCCACGTCGCCATGGATGCGCTTCCCGTCGATAAGAATCAAGATGTAGGAGTTGCCCAGTCCGTTCATCTGTATCTGGCTGCCCATGTCGCCCGCGTTGAAACCGAACGAAGACGTCAGGCCCCCCAGAATTTCCTCGAGCGACCGTCCGCCGTAGCTCTCGAGCATGCGGCGCGAGATGACCTCGGTCTGCACGGGAGCATTGCGGAGCAGATGTTCTGTTCCGGTGCCCGTGACAACCACCTCGCGCAGTGTGTCGAGCGGTTCCTGAGCCAGTGTGGGCGCACCACAAAGCGCTGCCACGAAGGCAGCCAACAGATGACGTGCTGTTTTCATAAGTCGATGGCTCCAAATCCTGGGAGCGCGTTTCACTCTTCAGCGACATGGCAGGTCTTCTGGCTTTCCATCCGTGGTTGCGTCTTCCCACCCCGCTCCAGGGGGCAGTGACATCCGTGCGGCCACGTTATAAATGGATTACAGCTGCAGGAACAGCTCAGGTCTCTCACCTGATTCCCTTGCACAGAACTTTGCCCGCAGGCTACGTCCTGTTACCAAATCGCCGGCAAAATTACACATTTCTTGCCAACCGGGCAAATTTTTCCCGAGAATAATTCTGTTTGCCCCGAGGAATCGCCACAAGAGGCGTTTTCTTTCAGCCCGATGCAGCCCGTGTGACGAAATAATCGTACCTTTACGGCTGAAAGGACATGAAAAAGAAGAAATAGGAGAAAATGATGAGGAAATTGATATTCATCGCCGTGCTCTTCGCGGCGCACCTTGTCGCCCTGGCGCAAGGAAGCGGACAATGGAGCCCCGAGAGGGCCTGGAACTGGTATTACCGCATGCCGTGGTTGAACGGTGTGAACTACATCCCGTCCAACGCGGTGAACTATACGGCAATGTGGGACAAGACGAGCTTCTCGCCCGAGGTAATCGACAGCGAGTTGCGGCTGATGGAGACGCTGGGCATGAATTGTGTGCGTGTGGTCATGCAGCATGCGGTCTATGCCGACGATGCCCGATACTTCAAGAAAACCTTCGGTCGCTTCCTGGATATGGCCGAGCGTCATGGCATAATGGTGATGCCCGTCTTCTTCGACGACTGCTCGTTCGGTGTCTCGAACGACCCTGCCGTGGGGACTCAGCCCGAGCCACTCGAGGGGTGGTATGCCTGGGCATGGTCGCCCTCGCCTGGCTACACGATGACGGTTGACGAGCGACGGCATGGCGAACTGGAGACGTATGTGAAGGACATGCTGGGGGGCTTCGGCACCGACCCGCGCATCCTGGCCTGGGACCTCTACAACGAGCCCACCAACACGCCGATGCCCAAGCGCAGCTGGCCCTTGCTGCGCAAAGTGTTCCGCTGGGCGCGCGAGGCCAATCCCTCGCAGCCCCTCACGGCTGCCGTATGGAACGCTAATGCCGAGTTGGAACAGTTTCTGACCGAGAACTCGGACATCATCACTTTCCATGCTTATTCCGACCTCGAGACCACGCGACGGCAGACGGAGCGGATGGAGGCCAAGGGCCGCCCCGTAATCTGCACGGAATGGATGAACCGCCCGCGAGGCTCGCTCGTGACCGAAATCTTGCCGATGTTCCGCGAGAAGCGAGTGGGTAGCATGATGTGGGGATTGGTGAATGGAAAGACACAAACCCATCTGCCTTGGGGCCACCGACCCGAGATGGGAACGTACGACGGGCCCTGGCAGCACGACCTCTTCCGAAGCGACCTGACGCCCTACGATGTCCGCGAGACCGACTTGATAAAGAGCCTCGGCAGCGGTCGGCGCTTCGACTTTGCCACCATGGAGCCCTCGTTCATGCTCTATGGCGAGACGGACCGGCTCGGGCGGCCCTTTGCCAAGGACCCGCATGTGGTGAGATTCGGCGGGCGCTATCTGATGTACTTCAGCATCGCTCCCCGCAAGGGCGACCCGCAGTCGGGCTGGAACATCGGCATTGCCGAGAGCAACGACCTTACAGCATGGCACAAACTGGGGGAAATCACACCGCAGACCGGTTGCGAATACGAGCGCCAAGGCCTCTGCGCTCCCTGCGCGCTGGTCAGGAACGACACCGTCCACCTCTTCTATCAGACCTATGGCAACCGCGAGCGCGATGCCATCTGTCATGCCTGGTCGGTCGATGGAATACGCTTCACCCGCAATGCCACGAACCCCATTTTCCATCCCACGGGCGAATGGACCTGCGGACGGGCCATTGATGCCGAGGTGTGCGAGTTCGGGGGGCGTTATTTCCTCTATTTTGCCACGCGCGACAAGGCGTTCGACCGGCAGATGCTGGGTGTGGCCACGGCTCCGCTCAACACCCGTTTCAACCGCGAGGACTGGACGCAGGCGGCCGATTCGTCTATCCTATTTCCGCAACTGGCATGGGAGGGGAAATGCATCGAGGGCGCCTCGATTGCCCGCCGCAACGGGCGGCTCTATATGTTCTATGCCGGGGCCTATAACAATGCGCCGCAGCAAATCGGCGTGGCCGTGAGTAGCGACGGCATCCGATGGCAGCGTCTCTCCGACGAACCATTCCTGCGCAACGGCGCGACAGGAGAGTGGAACGCCTGCGAATCGGGGCATCCCCATCTCTTCACCGATGCGGATGGGCAGACGTATCTCTTCTATCAGGGAAACGACGACCGCGGACATACGTGGCTGCTCTCCAAGCGGAAAGTTGCCTGGAGACGGGGCCGCCCGCGGCTTGCCGAATGACGGGGGGAGGCTAAAGCACCTCCTCGAGTTGTCCGGTCTCGGAGTCGATGATGAAGCCGCGCACGTTGATGCCGGCCGGCACGAGCGGATGGGTGTGGATGGTCTCGACGGTGCGGCGCACCGATTCGGTGGTGTCGCGGAATCCCTCGAGCCAATGGTCGAGATTGATGCCGCAGTTGCCGACGGTCTCGAGCGTCTGCGGGCTTATGCCGCGGCGTAGCATCTCGTGGCGGAAGTGGTCGTAGCTCATGTGGCAGGCTCCGCAGTGGGTGTGGGCCACCACCATGATTTCCTCCACGCCCAGCTCGTAGATGGCCACGATGAGGCTGCGCATGGCCGAGTCGAAAGCAGAGATCACC
>CAMJRQ010000073.1 GCA_946408305.1 uncultured Prevotellaceae bacterium | reverse complement strand
TCGCTCAGCAGGTTGCGCCACGTGTGGCGGATGGCGGGCATGGTGCAGAAGGTGCCCAGCTTGGTGTCGGCGTCGGGCGTGGCGTCGTAGTGGTCCTTGAAATAGAGCCACACGAGCAGGGCGCCCACGAAGCCGCCGGCCAGCTGCGCGGCCACATAGGGCAGCACCAGGCTCCACTCGAACCGCCCGGCCAGGGCCAGACCGACGGAGACGGCGGGGTTGAGGTGGGCTCCCGAATAGGGCCCGGCCACCAGCACGCCGCACATCACGGCCAGTCCCCATGCAAAGGTGACGACCACCCATCCGGCTCCCTGAGCCTTCGACTTGTTCAGACTGACGTTGGCGCAGACGCCATCGCCCATGAGAATGAGAATCATGGTTCCCAGAAACTCAAAAATCGCTTTTTCCATGTGTGTGTCTTTGTTTAGTTTATCCTTAAAACCGCTCCCCCGACAACGTGCGCCGCACGGCTTCGCGCCATCCCTCCACTGCGCGCTCCACGCGCTGCGTGTCGGTGGTGGGGGTGAAGAGCGAATCGGCCACCCACTGCTTGCGGATGGCTTCGATGCTGGACCAGAAGCCCACGGCCAGTCCGGCCAGATAGGCGGCTCCGAGGGCTGTGGTCTCGGGGTTGCGGGGGCGAATGACAGGTGTATGGAGCACATCGGCCTGGAACTGCATCAGCAGGTTGTTGCGCGAGGCGCCGCCGTCCACCTTCAGCTCGCGGAGTGCCAGACGTGCGTCGCGCTGCATGGCCCCCACGATGTCGAGCGTCTGGAAGGCGATGCCCTCGAGCGCGGCGCGGGCTATGTGGGCCGCCGTGGTGCCGCGGTTGATGCCCGTGATGCTGCCCCGTGCATGAGGGTCCCAGTGGGGCGCGCCCAGCCCGGTGAGGGCCGGCACGAAGTAGACTCCGTCGGTGTCGGGCACCGAGGCGGCCAGTGCCTCCACTTCGGCCGAGGAGCGGATGATGCCCAGCCCGTCGCGCAGCCACTGCACCACGCTGCCGGCCACGAAGATGCTGCCCTCGAGGGCGTAGGTCACGCGCGAACCTATCTTCAGAGCGACGGTCGTGAGCAGGTTGTTCGTCGACATGATGGGCTCCGTGCCGCTGTTCATGAGCAGGAAGCAGCCCGTGCCGTAGGTGTTCTTCACGCTGCCGGGCTCGGTGCAGAGCTGTCCGAAGAGAGCCGCCTGCTGGTCGCCGGCGATTCCGGCGATGGGCACGGGCGAGCCGAAGAGCGACGAGCGTGTGTGGCCATAGACCTCGCTCGACGAGCGCACGTCGGGCAGCATCGAGCGGGGGATGCCGAAAAGGGCGAGCAGCTCGTCGTCCCACTGGAGCGTGTGGATGTTGAAGAGCATGGTGCGCGAGGCGTTGGTGACGTCGGTCACGTGGAGCGCTCCGCCCGAGAGCTGCCACACGAGCCACGAATCGACCGTGCCGAAGCGCAGCCGCCCCTGCTCGGCCAGCCGGCGTGCGCCCTCCACGTGGTCCAGAATCCAGCGTATCTTGGTGGCGCTGAAGTAGGCGTCGATGATGAGGCCCGTCTTCTGGTGAATCATCTCCGTGAGCCCGTCGGCCTTCAGCTGGTCGCAATAGTCGGCCGTGCGGCGGTCCTGCCATACGATGGCGTGGCATACGGGCTGGCCCGTCTCGGCGTCCCAGACGACGGTGGTCTCGCGCTGGTTGGTGATGCCGATGGCTGCGATGTCGTGCGCCTCGAGGCCCAGGCTGGCCATCGCCTCGCTGATGACGGCAGCCTCGGACGACCATATCTCGCGGGCGTCGTGCTCCACCCATCCCGAGGCGGGAAAATACTGCGTGAACTCTTTCTGTGCCACGGCGCGGCTCTCGCCCTGAGCGTCGAAAAGGATGGCGCGCGAGCTGCTGGTGCCCTGGTCGATGGCCAGGATGTACTTCTGTCTTATCATAGTATGAATCCTTATAACCTCAAAACCTCACAACTTCTACTCCGTGAACACATAGTTGAAGCGTCCGCCCGGGGCCGCGTCGCCGTTGACGTAGAAATCCATGATGTTGCCCAGGTCCTGCATGTTGTCGGCCCACTTGAACTCGAAGTCGAGCGGGCGGCCAGCGTCGAGCCCGAGCAGGCGGCGCGGAATGCGCAGCATGAGGCGGTTGGCATCCGTGCGCAGCTGAGCCTCGCCGGCATCGTCCCATATCCATTTCCCCTGTCGGCTCTGCGAGACGTAGGCCCTGCGGCCGCGGGGCGAGCGCAGGTTGACGGCATAGTCGTAGCCCTGCCATCCGGTGGTCTTCGCCCGGTCGGTGTCGAGGAAGAGCATCATCCACTGTGGGTCGGTCTGCGGAGAGAGCGGCTCAGCCGTCTCAACATAGAAATAGAGATACTCGGAGTCGCGAGCCACGCGGGCCGAGACGATGTCGTTGCGCCCCGACGTGTTGACGTAGTGCAGGCGGCAGCAGCCGTAGGACGAGCGGTGGGCCGTGTTGCCGCGATAGGCTGCATAGCGGGGCCGGACGTCGTCCCAGTCCTCCCATCGGCCCATGCGGACGGTCTTCGGCTGCGAGGGTGCGGGCTGAGGCTCGGTGCCCTTGAAGCGGCGCACGCGGTCGACGAGCTGCATGTAGTAGACATCGCCGCGGTCGCCCCAGGCCTTGACGGGCTCCAGGTCGCGGCTGTGGTCCCAGTCGTATTCGTCGACGAAGGAGTAGGGCTCCCCCGTCCAGGTGCTGTTCTGTGGGGTGTACTGCCCGGCTATCCACTCGTTCCATCCGGTGATGAAGACGGCCCGCGGGTCGAGCTCGTAGGCGCGGTCCCACTGCTCCTGGAAGTTCCATCCGTAGAGATAGCCCTCGGGGCGCGGGTCGAAGCCGTGGCGCTTGGTGTAGCTGCGCGAATGGGCTCCGGGCAGGTTGAAGGCGCTGCAATGGCCGTTTGTCTCGGGTGCCGCGTTCTGTGCCACGCCCACCGTCACCAGTTCGAAGCCTCCGCCGGGCAGCGGCACGTAGCCGTGCTGCGGATAGTTCTCGAGCCATCCCCACTGGTCGTGGCGGTTGGGGTAGGGGCCGTTGACATAGTCGGGCTGACTGGGGCGGAAGGTGAAGAAGCGGCGGATGGCCTGGTCCTCGGGGCTGTCGGTCAGGTTGTCGGGATAGGCCATGATGAGGGGCTTGCCGTCCCAGTAGTACCAGAGGTTCTTGTAAAGGCCTTTGCTGTAGAGCCGCTCATAGAGATGGCGCAGCGAGGTGCGCGAATTTTCCCAGGGCCCGAAAGGCAGCAGGAAACCTATCTTGGGCACCCGCACCCCGTCGAGCTGCGCCTGGTTCCACACCTCGAGGAGCGAGTCGGTGGAGGCATCCCAGGTGAGGGTGCCGTTGGTGCAGTCGAAGAAAACGGCATCGACGTGGGCGTCGGCCAGCATCTCGGCATGGCGGCGCAAGACCCATCGGTCGGTGGACTTATAGTAGCCGAAGAGGGGTTCTTCCCACCAGAAGTAGCCCGGATGCTGCTTCCATGCGGGATGGTTGGCGTCGAGCCGCGCCTCGGGGTGTTCGCGGAGAATCTCCGAGACGTTCCTGACGCGTGCCTCGGGCGGGTCGGTGCGCTCGTTCCATGTCCAGTAGAACATGATCACCTGCTTGTCGCGCTGTGGGCTGTCGTATCGGCCCAGCGTGCGTCCCAAGGCGTCGGTGGCGGCCCAGTGGTCGCTGTTCACCTCGGTCTGGGCCCAGGCTGAAAAAGAAAAGGCCTCCGCTACGAATAGGGAGGCCATGATACAATGCTTTCCAGTCATTGATGTGAATTCTTCTTTACCTCCTCATTGGGCGTGGATGAGGAAGATGCTGGTTACTTCTGTGTGCCGCTGGAGCCGTCGGGGCGCAGGATGACCTTCGAGATAATCATCTGCTTGGCGGCAGCCTTCTGCTCCTGAGCCTTCTTGATGGCCGACTCGGTGATGTCGCCCTCGCTCTGGATGTTGGTCACTTTCTGCTTGGCCTGGTCCACGCCGCTGTTGGCTTTCTCGGCGTCCTGGCGGGCCTTGTCGAGGTTGGCCTGAGCCGAGGCAATCTTCTTCTCGGCGTCCTGGCGAGCCTTGTCGAGCTTCTTTTGTGCGTCGGAAATCTTCTTCTCCGAGTTGGCAGCTGCCTTCTGGGCCTTGATTACGGCGTTGTCGGCCTTGTCCTTCTGCTGCTGCAGCTTGGTGGACTGCTTGGTGGCCTTCAGGAGAGCCTTCTCGGCAGCCTTCTCGTTCTTCACGGCCTCCTTGGCAATCTTCAGGTTGGTCTGTGCGGCCTTCAGGTCGTCTTTCTTCTGCTGGAGTGCGGCCTTCATCTCGGCGCTCTTGTCCAGCTTCGACTTGGTCTTCAGGCTGGCCAGGTCGGCTTTCAGGTTGGTCACTTCGGCCTCAAACTGGTTCTGCCACTGGAGGCAGGTCTTCTCTTCCTGTGCTGCTGCGGTGAGTGCGGCGCCCAGCAGCATGATGGTGAAAATACGTTTCATGATTCTTTGTTTTTGTTTTATTAAATGTGTTTGTGATCAGTTACATAGGAATATGCACACTTGGTTCTGGAATTCGCGTCCGAGCGAGGCCTGCGGGACTCCCTGGTTCATGATGCTGAAGGAAATCAGGTGGCCGTTGGCTGCCGTGAGGTATCCGGCCAGCGAGGAGACGCCTGTCACGGTGCCCGTCTTGGCCCGCACGTTGCCTGCAGCCGGTGTCTGCACCATGCGGCGCTCGAGTGTGCCGTCCACGGCCGCCACGGGCAGTGTGGGGTAGAGGTGCTGGAAGATGGCAGGCTGCGAGTGGGCGTAGTTCAGGAGGGCTACGAGCAGCTCGGGCGTGGCATAGTTATAGGGCGAGAGTCCGCTGCCGTCGGCTGCGGTGTATTGGTCGGCGGGCAGTCCGAGCTGTGTCTCCAGCTGGTTGATTTTCTCCTGTGCCATCTTGCGCGAGGCTCCTTTCTGGCCTCCGGCGGCGGCAATCTGGTAGAAGACGCTCTCGGCATAGATGTTCTCGCTCTTCTTCATCATGGGGCGCAGCACCTCGTCGATGGAGCGGCTCACGGTGCCCACGAGCTTGGCTCCGCGGGGCAGTTCGCGCTGCGTCACCGTCGGGCGGCTCAGCCTCACTCCGGCTGCCGTGAGGCTCTTAGGCCAGCGTGCGGCAAACTCGTCCTTGCCGGACACCATGAGGGCCGAGAGGGGCCCGTAGTCGTCGTCCCAGCTCCATCCCCAGCCGAGGGGCTTGTCGTCCTTCATCGTCAGGTCCACGAGGAGCGAGCCGTCCACCTGGTTGATGCCCTGCTGCTTGAGGATGCGGGCCAGAGCCGTTATCTCCTCGGCCGAGAGCATGGGGTCCATGCATCCCACGACGTAGACGTCGCCCTTGAGGACGTGGCCCTGGATGTTTCCGGTGGTGTAGAGGTGGGTCTTGAACTGATATTCGCCGCCCAGGTAATGGAGCGCGGCGATGGCCGTCACCAGTTTCTGGCACGAGGCGGGGCGCAGGCGCTGTGCGGCGTTGCGGGCATAGAGCGGCTGCTGGGAGGTCAGGTCGTAGACGTAGATGCCCAGCTGCGAGGTCTGGAACATGGGCAAGCTGCAGAGCGAATCGAGCCCGCGCTGCTTCTGCTCGGCCCACGTCAGGGGGCGTGGCGCTGCAGCAGGCGTCTCGGTCACGCCGGGCTGAGGCTCCAGGCTGGTGAGCGCGATTACCTGCTGGGGCATGTTGTCGGGCAGCGGCGCAGTGACCATCCGTCGCTGCGTGCCGCAGGAGAGGAGCACCGTTGCCGAGCCCCACAGGATAATCCATCTCAGTTTTCCAGCCTTTTTCATGTACGAAACCATCTTTATTGTCGGCAAAGTTAAAGAAAAAAACAATAAGAAGATACAACGAGCCGACTTTTTCTATACTTTTGTACTGCTAAAACCTCATTTATCACCAAAAAAGGATGATTCACAAGTACGATTTTCTTATCATCGGAGGTGGCGTGGCCGGAATGAGCTATGCCCTGAAGGTGGCCGACGCAGGCAAGGGACGTGTAGCACTAATCTGTAAAACCACACTCGAGGAGGCCAACACGGCCAAGGCACAGGGCGGAATAGCCTCGGTGACGAACCTGCTGGTGGACAACTTCGAGAAGCACATCGAGGACACGATGATTGC
>CAMJRQ010000072.1 GCA_946408305.1 uncultured Prevotellaceae bacterium | reverse complement strand
ACCACGTTGAACATCGACTTCGACATCTTCTCGATGGCCCATCCGCAGACGTATTCGCCATTCTCGAGCACAAACTCGGCCGTGGCGTATTCGGGGCGCCATGCCTTGAAGGCCTCCAGGTCGAGGCGGTCGTTCTTGACGATGTTCACATCGACGTGTATGGGCGTCGTGTCGTACTGGTCCTTCAGTCCGAGTGAGACGAACGTGTTGGTGTCCTTGATGCGATAGACGAAGTTGGAGCGGCCCTGTATCATGCCCTGGTTGACCAGTTTCTGGAAGGGCTCCTCGGTGCAGCTCACGCCCAGGTCGAAGAGGAACTTGTTCCAGAAGCGGCTGTAGATGAGGTGGCCCGTGGCGTGCTCGCTGCCGCCCACGTAGAGGTCCACGTTCTGCCAGTAGCGGTCGGCCTCGGGCGAGACGAGTGCGTGGTCGTTGTGGGGGTCCATGTAGCGCAGGTAGTAGGCGCTGCTGCCGGCAAAGCCGGGCATGGTGTAGAGCTCGATGGGGAAGACGGTTTTGTCGTCGACGAGGTTCTTGTCCACCACGCGGCGGTTCTTCTCGTCCCAGGCCCACACCTGTGCGTTGCCCAGTGGCGGCTCGCCCGTCTCGGTGGGCAGGAAGCTCTCCACGTGGGGCAGCTCGATGGGCAGGCAGTCCTCGGGAATCATCTGCGGGATGCCGTGCTTGTAGTAGACGGGGAAGGGCTCGCCCCAGTAGCGCTGGCGGCTGAAGATGGCGTCGCGCAGGCGGTAGTTCACCTTCACGCGGCCCAGCCCGTGCTCGCTGACGTACTGTTTCGTGGCGGCGATGGCCTCTTTCACGGTGAGTCCGTTGAGCGAGAGGCTGCAATAGGGCTCCTTGCCGGCGGCGGGACTGTTGCAGACGATGCCCTCCTTGGCGTCGTAGCTCTCCTCCGAGACGTCGGCGCCCTCGATGAGGGGCACGATGGGCAGTCCGAAGTGGCGGGCAAAGGCATAGTCGCGGCTGTCGTGGGCAGGCACGGCCATGATGGCGCCGGTGCCATATCCGGCCAGCACGTATTCGCTCACCCAGATGGGGTTCTTCTCGCCCGTGAAGGGGTTGATGGCATAGGAGCCGGTGAAGACGCCCGTCACCTTGTGGTCAATCTGACGCTCGCGCTCGGTGCGGCCTTTCACGTAGGCCAGGTATTGCTCCACCTCGGCTTTCTGCTCAGGTGTGGTGACGCGCTGCACCAGCTCGCTCTCGGGGGCCAGCACCATGAAGGTGACGCCGAACATCGTGTCGGCGCGGGTGGTGAAGATGGTGAAGTGCAGGTCGCTGTCGGCCACCTGGAACTCCACCTCGGTGCCCTCCGAGCGGCCTATCCAGTTGCGCTGCGTCTCTTTCAGGCTGTCGCTCCATTGGATGGTCTCCAGCCCGTCGAGCAGTCGCTGGGCATAGGCGCTCACGCGGAGGCACCACTGGCGCATCTTCTTCTGCTCCACGGGATATCCGCCGCGCACGCTCACGCCGTCCACCACTTCGTCGTTGGCCAGCACGGTGCCCAGCTTGGGGCACCAGTTGACCATCGTCTCGCCCAGGAAGGCGATGCGGTAGTTCATCAGCACGTCGTTCTTGCCCTTCTCGTCGAGGCCGCGCCACTCGTCGGCCGTGAGGCTGAGCTCCTCGGAGCAGGCGGCCGTGAGACCCTCTGTTCCGTGGGCTTCGAGGTGGCTTACGAGCTGGCTGATGGGCTGCGCCTTCTGGCAGGCGGTGCAGAAATACGAGTCGAACATCTTCTGGAAGGCCCACTGCGTCCAGCGGTAGTAGTCGGGGGTGCAGGTGCGCACCTCGCGGTCCCAGTCGAACGAGAAGCCTATCTTGTCCAACTGTTCGCGATAGCGGTCGATGTTCTGGAAGGTGGTCTTCTCGGGGTGCGTGCCCGTCTGTATGGCATACTGCTCGGCGGGCAGGCCGTAGGAGTCGTAGCCCATGGGGTTCAGCACGTTGAAGCCCTGCAGACGCTTGTAGCGGGCATAGATGTCGCTGGCGATGTAGCCCAGCGGATGGCCCACGTGGAGCCCTGCCCCGCTGGGGTAGGGGAACATGTTCAGCACGTAGTATTTCGGGCGGGAGGGGTCCTCCGTCACGTGGTAGGTGTTCTGCTCGGCCCACGCGCGGTGCCACTTTTGTTCAATCTCTCTGAAATTGTATTCCTTTGCCATTTCCTCTTAATATATTTATTTTGCGTGCAAAGGTACGATTTAGCGAGCGAAAAGCCAAATTTATTTGCGCTTTTCCGAGCAAGAGTACCTTCGACGGCGTTTCACTCCCCCTCCTACCTCCTTTACTCTCCGTCAGGCAGAGCACTGCCCTCCCCAAATCAGGGCACGTTTCCACATTTAGTGGAAACTCTTTCAGGCCCTGATTTGCTCTCCAAGGGGGAGAGTTGATGGCGTGGGATTGCTCCCCTTGTAGAGGGGAGCTGTCCGAAGGACTGAGGGGAGAATACGCAAATGAACGCTCAAAATGGTCTATTGACCGATTCGGGTTTCTCGAGCGATGCTGTTCCGGGCGTCTCTCTGGATGGGCGAAAAAAGGGTTAAGGGTTTTGCGCGAAACCCTTAACCCTTTTCCCAAAAACCCTTAACCCTTTCGGCCGAAACCCTTGAGAGTTTGCGGGCGGGTGCTTTTCTTCATTTCACTATCACCTTGCGCCCGCCGACGATGTAGAGCCCGCGCGAGGGGTGGCCGACGCGGCGACCTGTGAGGTCGTAGATGGGGCCGTCCGTTGTCTGTTGTCTGTTGTCCGTTGTCCGTTCAAGCCCGTCCTGAATGGGGAAGCCGCACATCTGGCGGTAGTCGCCGCGTGCGTATTGCCACTGGAGGATGGGGTATCCGTTGCCGGCCGCGGGGTCGGAGTGCCAGGGAGCGCCCCACGTGGCGGCCTGCGCTTGCAGCTGGGCGTGGGAGAGTCCGTTCTCCACCGGTTCTCCGTTGACGAGCATCTCCTGGAAGTGGCTGGTCAGCGTGAGTGCGTCGTTCTCGGCGGTGACGGCAAAGGGCTCGGCCGTGCGGCTTCCGTCCACCCGCTCGTTCCAGGCTATCACGCTGGAGTAGGTGGCTGCGGGCGTGGTGGACACCTGTCCGCCAGCTGCGATGGGGGCCGAGACGGGGCCTTCGACGGTGCCGGCGGCGTAGCTCTGCTCGATGGTGAGTGCCGAGCGTATGCGGCCCACGAGCGAGGCGCCGTAGTTTGAGGCTGTTGTGCCGGTGACAACGACCTGGGCGTTGGCATAGACGTTGCGCACGATGACGGGCGAGTTGGCAATGGCACCCGCGATGGCCGAGGCGAAGTCGCGCCCCTCCACGCGGCCCGTGGCGTAGCAGTTCTCGATGATGCAGGGCAGTGCGTTGCCCGCCTCGTCCTTATACGTGGTCATGCCCACCGAGGCGGCTATGATGGCTGCGCCCGAGGCGGTGCCCTTGACGTCGGCGTCGACGAAGCCCACGTTGCGACATTCGCCGGCCAGAATGCCGAAGAAGCTGGGGAAGTTGCCGTCGCTCTCGATGTGCAGGTTGCGCACGAGGTGGCCGCGGCCGTCCAGGTTGATGAAGTATCGCTGCGTGGTGCTCGTGGTGAGCGGTTCCCAGGGGAAGCCCTCCATGTCGAGGTCGGCCTCGAGCACGAAATATACCGTCTGGCTGCGCTGCAAGACGTTGCGCATGTTCACCAGCTGCTCGGGACGGCTGACGACGTAGGGGTTCTGCTCCGTGCCGTCGCCCTGCTGGTAGGAGTAGGGCATGGCCTCTCCGGCGCTCACCATGCGGGCGATGAGCTTCAGCACGTTGGCGTTCGTCTGGTCTTGGCTGGCCACTACGCCCTCGGCCTCGGTCAGGGTGACGGTGGCTTCCTCGGTGGCATAGCCCTGCTCGCGGGCCTCGGTTATCTGCTGGCGCAGCAGGTCGATGTGGCTGGCGAGCGAGTCGTAGACGTCGATGCTGGCCTGCACGTTGTCGGCGGCCTTGGCCAGCGCCACGAGGCGGCTGTAGCGGGCCGTGGCCGTGGCCGACGTGTAGTCCTCGAGGGCCTTGTCGGCCGACGTGCGCAGCGCGTTATAGAAGGGTTTTCCGCTGGCATAGAGCGAGGAGAGCATGCTGGCATACTGGTTGCCGACGGTGGTCATTACCTGCTCGTTCTGGTCGCGGAAGACGAGGCGCAGGTTGCCGACCGCGAAGCGTTCGTCGGCCGTGAACGGCTGGCGCGAGCGCATCTGCAGCGTGAGCTTGCCGTCGTGAACCAGGCCGTAGGCCTTGCGCTCGAAGTTGCCGCGCAGGAAATTCGACGAGACGGTGTTCGCCGAGAGCGGATAGGTGCCCGTGTAGGTGGAGTCGAAGACGGCCGTGGGGAGCCCGTTGAGGCAGATGTCGGTGTGGTCCTCGGTGTCGAAGGCGTTCAGCTGGAGCTCGTAGAGGCCGTTGGACATGTTCGTGAGCGTCTGGCTGACGTCGAACGAGCCCTCGCCCCGTGCATAGCCCGAGGGCATGAAGGCCGTGCCCTCGCCCGTGCCGATGGCGATGTCGCCCTCGGTCTGTGTCTGCCAGCCTTTCCACTGGCTCTTGGCGAGGTCGGCGTTCGTGATGCGGTAGGTGCGCACCGAGCCGTCGCCGCTGTAGAAGACGGGGGCCTCCTGCGCCGTGGAGGAGGGCGAGCCGTCGTTCACCGTGGGCCATCCGTCGCGGTCCCACGTGATGCGGTCCAGCACCAGCACACGGTTGCTCGACGAGCCCTTCGTGTCGTAGGCGTGGTAGAGGAGCCAGTCGGTGCCCTCGTCGTCGGTCACTATCTCGCTGTTGTGGCCAGGGCCCTTCCAGCGGTCGTTGCCCTGGATGATGGTGGTGTAGTTGTTGTCGAACATCGTGCCACCCTGGCGGTTCAGGTAGGGGCCGGTGAGCTTCGTCGAGCGCCCCACGACGGTGCGGTACGTGCTGTTGAAGCCCTCGCAGCACAAGCCCACGCTGGCAAAGAGGTAGTAGTAGTTGCCGCGCTTGTGTATCATGGCTCCCTCAAAGGCTCCGCCGCCAATCTTCGTCTTCGCCCTCGGGTTCTTCACCGCCAGGCCGTCGTCGGTCAGCTCGCTGATGTAGATGTCGTGGAAACTGCCCCAGACGATGTACTTCTTGTCGAACTCCTCCACGTAGCAGGGGTCGATGCTGTTGCTCACGCCGATTTCGGTGCTGCGGAACATCTTGCCGCGGTCGGTGAAGTGGGTGGGCGACGAGCCCGTGGCCACGCCGATGCCCGTGCGTGTGACGTTGTCCCAGAGGGCGCAGGCATAGAGCATGAGGTATTGCCCGTCGGCGTAGCTCACGTCGCAGGCCCAGAAGCTGTAGTAGTCGGTTTTCTTCTCTCCGTCCTTGACGTAGGTGGAGTCGTTCCACGTGGGCCGGGCTATGACGTTGTCAATCTTCGTCCACTGGTAAAGGTTCTGGCTGCGCAGCCCGCGCTGGCCTGTGGCATAGGCATACCAGAGTCCGTCCTGGCCGCGCTGCACGCTGGGGTCGGGGAAGTCGGCGTTGTAGACGGGGTTCGTGTAGGTGGTCTGAGCCGCGGCGCACAGGCTGAGTGCGAGGCCGGCGAGAGTCAGTATCTTTTTCATCTTTGTCATGAATTCTGCCGCAAAGATACGGAAAAACGAGAGAAACGGAAAGGAAAACGCCTTTCTTTTCCATTTCCGAGTGAAAGTAAGTCCTCCCCAGAGGGCAAGGCCCGGCAGGTTCCCCCGAACGGCGTGGCCGGAGGCGTGACCTTTTCCTTACATTTCAGCCTCTCCAGATTGGCGGAAAATTCCATCCCGACCGAAACAGCGAGGGTTCTCGGCAAACGCAACACGTTCCTCCGACCAACGCAACACGTTGCGTGGGCCCCAGGAACACGTTCTTTCGCAGAAAATCCCGGTTTCATCGAGAAAAACCGAAATTTGGGAGTGCTGAGAATCAAGAGGTTTAGATTTTTGAATTTTGAATTTTGAATTGCGGTGCACCGTGGCGCACCGAATCTCACCGTTCCTCACGGCAGTTTTCGAGGGGTAAAATTTCGGCGTCGGCAGTGCAATGGTAAATTTTCTTGAAAGGATGGACAGCTCACTCCCCCTCCAGCCTCCTTTACTCTCCGTCGGGCAGAGCACTGCCCTCCCCAAAT
>CAMJRQ010000071.1 GCA_946408305.1 uncultured Prevotellaceae bacterium | reverse complement strand
ATGCCCAAAAGAGCAGCCCTTTCCAAATATTTTTGTAATTTTGCACACGAAAGATGAGCAAGTGCGAGTTGAGCCGCCCCCGAATCCACCAAGTTCGGACAGTTCTCAGCCCGAACGAAGCTCGGAACGATATCAGGAACGAAAAGGAGTCTATTATGGAAGCTACGGTTTTCAATCCAATCCAGCTACACCTGCTGAAGATGTTCTCGCACATGAATTCTGACCAGGAACTGAAGGAAGTGCAGCACGTATTGTCGGACTACTATTACAAAAAAGTGGCCGGGCATGCTGATGAAATCTGGGAAAAGATGGAACTTACTCCAGAGAAGCTTGACGAACTTGCAAACATTCATGAACGCCTTCCCTACTGATGAAAGTCGTACTGGACACCAACTGTCTCCTGCAAATCGTGTTCCCAAAATCAAGATATAAAGAAATCTGGGACGCGCTGTTTGCCCAGGAATACACCATTTGCATCACCAGCGAGATTCTTTTGGAGTACCGCGAGATTCTGGAACGCAGATTCGGTAGCGCACAGTTCGCCGAAGAGGTTATTGACGTATTGGATATTTTGCCCAACGTGGAACGTGTGATTCCGGCCTATCGGTTCAATCTCATCACAGCCTACCCTGATGACAACAAGTTTGTGGATTGTGCCATTACGGCCGGTGCCACCTATATAGTCAGCAATGACCATCACTTCCGCGAACTCGAACGATATGATTTCCCGAAGGTAGATGTGCGCACGCTTCCCCAATTCCTGGAAATAGTCAGAACATTATAGTCATTACCACCCACGGTATTCTCACCCTGCCACCCACATGAAACTTTTCAAGAAGCTGGACATTTACATTCTGAAGACCTACCTGCTGCTCTTCGCGGGTACGTTCTTCATCTGCCTGTTCATCTTCATGATGCAGTACACGTGGCGCTACGTGGAGGAGCTCATCGGCAAGGGACTGACGTGGGACGTGCTGGCCAAGTTCTTCTACTATAGCGGCCTGACGCTCGTCCCCATGTCCATCCCCCTGGCCCTGTTGCTGGCCAGCCTCATCTCGTTCGGCAATCTGGGCGAGCAGTTCGAGCTGCTCTCGATGAAGGCGGCCGGTATCCCGCTGGTGCGCATCCTGCAGCCCGTCTTCCTCTTCGTCGTGCTCGTGTGCGGCGCCAGTTTCTACTTCCAGGACCGCATCCTGCCCGAGGCCACGCGCCAGCTGGCCACACTGGTGTGGAGCATGAAGCAGAAGTCGCCCGAGCTGGAGATTCCCGAAGGCATCTTCTACAACGAGATTCCCGGATACAACATCTTCGTGGAGCGCAAGGACCCCGACACGGGCATGCTCTACGGCGTGATGATATACAACAACACGGGCAACGTGGACGACGTGCAGATTGTCCTGGCCGACAGCGCCCGCCTGCAGAGCACGGCCGACAAGATGCATCTGAAGCTGACGCTCCACCACGGCGAGCGCTTCCGCAACATGGACTCGAACAACGGCAACATGCTGCGGGCCAACGTGCCCTACATGCGCGAGTCGTTTATCAGCGAGGTGGACCTCATCCCCTTCGACGGCAACTTCAACCTGATGGACGCCAACCTCTTCTCGGGCAACGCCCGGACGAAGGACCTCAAGAGCATCCTCGTGGGCATCGACTCGCTCAGCCACTTGACCGACAGCATGGGCCACGCCGTGGCCCGCTCCGCCCTGCGCAACTATATCCCCAAGGCCCTGCCACCGGGCATGCCTGACTCGGCCCAGATAGTCCGCGAAACGGCCGAGAGCACGCTGACCATCGACTCTATCTACGACCAGCTGACGCAGGAACAGCGCTCCACGGCCTGGCGCTCGGCCCACAGCAAGGCCCTCTCCATGCAGACCGACTACGACTACTGGGCACCGCTGACGAACGACAACAACCTGACGCTACGCCTCCACAAGATTGCGGCCAACCAGAAGTTCACCCTCTCGCTGGCCTGCCTGCTCTTCTTCTTCATCGGGGCCCCGCTTGGCGCCATCATCCGCAAGGGCGGACTGGGCGTGCCGGTGATCATCAGCGTGCTCATCTTCATCTTCTACTACATCGTCAATGTGGGCAGCGAGAAGATGGCCAAGACGGGCACGTGGAACATCGCCTCGGGCGTATGGCTCAGCACGGCCGTGCTGCTCCCCATCGGCCTCTTCCTCATCAATCGCGCCAACAAGGACAGCGTGGTCTTCAACGTCGAGGGCTACCGCAACTTCTTCCAGCGTCTGCTGGGCCTGCGCTCACACCGCCGCCTCAATCCCAAGGAGGTCATCATCGAGGAACCCGACTATCCGCGGCTCATGGCCGACCTCGCGCAGATGGAGACCGACTGTGCCGACTACGTAGCCCAGGCGCGGCTCTACCGCATGCCCAGCTACGTGCGCCTCTTCTTCCGCTCCGCGGACGACCACACTGTCATCGACATCGACCGCCGCCTCGAGGCCCTGGTGGAGGAGCTGCACAACAGCAGCGACAAACGCATCATAGCCTATCTCAACGAGCTGCCCATACTGGTGCCCGACGCCCACACCCGCCCCTTCCGCAACCCGCGGCTCAACGTGGCAGCGGGCATCTTGCTGCCCGTGGGGCTGTTCTTCTTCTTCCGTGTCTGGCGCTACAGGCTCCGCCTCTGGCGCGACATGGTGCAGATTCAGAAGCAGAGCGTGGCCATCAGAGAACGAATACAAAAGAAACACATTTATGAACGAGCAAGTTAATCTGAGCACCATAGAGGAGGCACTGGCCGACTTCCGCGAGGGACGTTTCGTCATCGTTGTCGACGACGAAGACCGCGAGAACGAGGGCGACTTCATCACCGCCGCCGAGCTCATCACGCCCGAGAAAGTGAACTTCATGCTGCAGAACGGGCGCGGAGTGCTCTGCGCACCCATCACCATGAGCCGCGCACGCCAGCTGGAACTGCCCCACCAGGTGCAGGAGAACACCAGCATGCTGGGCACTCCCTTCACCGTGACGGTGGACCTCCTGGAGGGCTGCACCACCGGCGTGAGCACCCACGACCGCGCTGCCACCATCCGCGCCCTGGCCGACCCCACACGCCGCCCCGCTGACTTTGGCCGCCCCGGCCACATCAATCCGCTCTACGCCCAGGAGAAGGGCGTGCTGAGCCGTGCCGGGCACACCGAGGCTGCCGTCGACCTGGCACGCCTCTCGGGACTGCAACCCGCTGCCGCCCTCATCGAGATACTGAACCCCGACGGCACCATGGCACGCATGCCGCAGCTGAAAGAGGTGGCCGCCAGCCACGGGCTGAAGATAATCACCATTCGCGACCTCATCGCCTACCGCATGCGCCAGGAGTCGCTCGTGGAGCGCGGCGTCGAGGCCGACATGCCCACGCAGTATGGCCACTTCCACATCATCCCCTTCCGCCAGAAGAGCAACGGGCTGGAGCACGTGGCGCTGACCATGGGCGACTGGTCCGACGGCGAGCCCCTATTGGTGCGCATGCACAGCAGTTGCCTCACGGGCGACGTCTTCGGCAGCCGGCGTTGCGACTGCGGCGAGCAGCTCCACCAGGCCATGCAGCTCATCGCCCGTGAGGGCCGCGGCATCGTGGTCTATCTCTCGCAAGAGGGCCGCGGCATAGGGCTGATGAACAAGATTGCGGCCTACCGCCTCCAGGAGCAGGGCGACGACACGGTCGACGCCAACATCCACCTGGGCTTCCGCCCCGACGAGCGCGAATACGGCGTGGGCGCACAGATTCTGCGCGAGCTGGGCGTGGGCAAGATTCGCCTCATCACCAACAACCCCGTGAAGCGCGTCGGGCTGGAGAGCTACGGGCTGGAGATTGTCGAGAACGTGCCCGTCATCATCGAGCCCAACGAATACAACCGCCGCTATCTGGAGACGAAGCGCACCCGCATGGGGCATAAACTCTGACCTCCCCCTGGCCCCCTCCGAGGGGAGGGGGAAGATATCTTATGAGACAATTCAAAAAGTAAATAAATATGGTGAACACACAATTATCCGATCGACTGAACCGATTGGCACCCAGTGCCACCCTGGCCATGAGCCAGCGCAGCAGCGAGCTGAAGGCGCAGGGCGTAGACGTGATTAACATGAGTGTGGGCGAACCCGACTTCAACACGCCCGACCACATCAAGGAGGCCGCCATCCAGGCCGTGCGCGACAACTACAGCCGCTACAGCCCCGTGCCCGGCTATCCCGAGCTCCGGCGGGCCATCGTGGAGAAGCTGCGCCGCGAGAACGGGCTGGAATATGCCCCCTCGCAAATCCTCTGCAGCAACGGTGCCAAGCAGAGCGTCTGCAACACCATCATGGCGCTGGTGAACGCCGGCGACGAGGTCATCATCCCCGCCCCCTACTGGGTGAGCTATCCCCAGATGGTGCTCCTGGCCGAGGGAACGCCCGTGACCATCGAGGCCACCATCGAGCAGGAGTTCAAGATTACGCCCGAGCAGCTCGAGGCCGCCATCACGCCCCGCACGCGGGCCCTCATCCTCTGCTCGCCCAGCAACCCCACGGGCAGCGTCTACAGCCACGAGGAGCTCGAGGCGCTCAAGGACGTACTCCTGCGCCACGAGCGCGTCATCGTCATCGCCGACGAAATCTATGAGCACATCAACTATGTGGGCCGCCACGCCTCGATGGCCCAGTTCCCCGAGATAAAGGACCGCGTGGTGCTCATCAACGGCGTGAGCAAGGCCTATGCCATGACGGGATGGCGCATCGGTTTCATCGCCGCCCCCGAGTGGGTGGTGAAGGGCTGCAACAAGCTCCAGGGACAGTACACGAGCGGCCCGTGCAGCGTGTCGCAGAAAGCTGCCGAGGCTGCCTTCGCCGGGCCGCAGGAGTGTGTGGAGGAGATGCGTCAGGCCTTCGAGCGCCGCAAGAACCTCATTGTCCGCCTCGCCCGCGAGATTCCGGGCCTCGAGGTGAACGACCCCCAGGGCGCCTTCTACCTCTTCCCCAAGTGCAGCAGCTTCTTCGGCAAGCGCGACGGCGACCGCCTCATCCAATCGAGCACCGACCTGGCCATGTATCTGCTGGAGGTGGGCCACGTGGCCACGGTGGGCGGCGATGCCTTCGGCTCGCCCGAGTGCTTCCGCATGAGCTATGCCACCAGCGACGAGAACATCCGCGAGGCCATGCGCCGCATCAAGGAGACACTCGCGCGGCTTCGATAAGTGAAAAAAAACGAAAAGCGAGGAGGAAGCGACTACTCGAAGTAGAGCGTCAGCACAATCATCTTGGAGTGGGCGCTGTCCAGCCCACGAGTGAACTTCATGAGCGTACCGTCAATCAGGTCGGTACGCTCTTTCTTTAGAATGTCGGCCAGGCCGAAGCAGAACTTCAGCTCGGGGTTCAGTTTGAAGAAAGGCAGATAGATGTCGCAGCCCATGCCCACCTCCAGGCAGCAGTCGAAACGCTTCATCATCAGCGCACGGTGCTTGTGGGTGGTCAGGTCTATCTGCGGCGCCACGCCGGCGATGAAGTAGGGGCGGAAGTTGTTGTAGCGCGGGGCGGCCATCTTCAGGTCGAAGGGGATGGAGATGATGGAGCTCTTCAGCGTCTGCGTGCTGTCGCGGCCTGACACCTGTTCGTGGAACCCCACGTGCTTCTGGCCGAAGTGCATGGTGGGAGCGGCGCGCAGTGCCAGGTGCTTGTTGAGCCTCAGCTCGCCCAGCACACCCACCGAGAAGCCCGGGTTGTAGTTGTCCACGTCGGCATACCACTGCTGGCCCGTCTCGGGGTCTACGAAACCGTTGTTGCGCAGCTCCAGGTCCTGCATGTGGAACCCGAAGAGGAAACCATAGTGCAGCCGCCGCTGGTCCAGATAGGGGCGGTTCTGCACCTTGCGCTGCTGCGCCGCCATGGGGGCACAGGCCAGCAGCAGGGCCACGAGGAGCATGGCATAGCGAATGGCGGGTTTCATACCTATATTTATAAACGCGCGCGGGTCTCGCTTTATTGCCCAAATCATGGTTTTTGATGATTCGACCGAAAATTTTCTCCCGGAAATTAGGAGCGTATCACTAAAAATAGCTATCTTTGCACCCACGAAAAGAATGATAAACCCTAATTAAAAACAGAAAGACTATGGCTTACGTAATTGGTGACGACTGTGTTGCTTGCGGCACATGTATCGACGAAT
>CAMJRQ010000070.1 GCA_946408305.1 uncultured Prevotellaceae bacterium | reverse complement strand
CAGGGGAGGGGCAGGGGTGGGGTTCACTCGGCCTGCATGGCACATCCCTGCCCCACACCTTATCTATATATATACACGCGAGGGAAAAAGTGACGTGGGAATTTGGCTGTCTGCCTGATTTTCCGTAAATTTGCACACACAAAACTTATTGAATCAGCCAAACATGAAGAAAATCATCCTGACGGCCCTCGCCGCGCTCACACTGGGCACCACGAGGGTAAGCGCACAGACCGTCCCGTCGGACGAGATGCGTCGCGTAAGAAACGAATTCCAAGATCGCAAGTTCGGCATCTTCCTCCACTGGGGCATCTATTCGATGCTGGGCGACGGCGAGTGGGTGCTCAACAACAAGAAGCTCGACCGCGAGGAATATAGCCACCTGGCCGGCGGCTTCTGCCCCAGTTGGTTCAGCGCCCGCGAGTGGGTGCTGCTCTTCAAGGAGGCCGGCGCACAGTATGTCACCTTCACCAGCCGCCACCACGACGGATTCTCGATGTGGAACACCAAGGCCAGCGACTACAACATCGTGAAGGCCACGCCCTTCGGCCGCGACGTCGTCAAGGAGCTCGCCGATGCCTGCGCCCAGGAGGGACTGGCCCTGCACTTCTACTACTCCCACATGGACTGGATGCGCGACGACTACCCCACCGGCAAGGTGAAGAACATTCCCCACAACCCCGCCAAAGCCAACTGGCCCGCCTACTACGCCTTCATGAACCAGCAGCTCACCGAGCTGCTCACACAGTATGGGCCCGTGGGAGCCATCTGGTTCGACGGCATGTGGGACCACCCCGAGAAAGAGTTCGACTGGGGCCTCGACGAACAGTATGCCCTGATTCACCGCCTGCAGCCGCGCTGCATGATTGGCAACAACCACCACGGCGAGGCCCGGCCCGGCGAGGACTTCCAACTCTTTGAGCAAGACCTGCCTGGCGAGAACGCGGCCGGATTCTCCGGCGGACAGAAGGTGAGCAGCGGAGTGCCCCTCGAGTCGTGCCAGACGATGAACCAGACCTGGGGATACAGCATCACCGACAAGAACTACAAGAGCTCGGCCGAGGTGATACGCCGACTGGTCAGAGCTGCCGGAATGAACTCGAACCTGCTGCTCAACATCGGTCCCCGCCCCGACGGTCAGCTGCCCGACGAGGCCGTGAAAATCCTTAAGGACATGGGGCGCTTCATGGACGCCAACGGAAAGACCATCTATTCCACACGCGGCGGCATCGTGCCCCCGCAGCCCTGGGGAGTGACCACACAACGCGGCAAGACGCTCTACATCCACATCCTCAACACCGAGAAGGATGGCAAGACCATCAACGAGGGTCTCGACCAGACGGAAGGCCGATGGACCATCCTGCTGCCCAAGGGCAAGTACAGCATCAAGTCGGTGCGACGCCTGGGAGGCGAGACGCTCACCTGCCGGCAGGAGAAGGACGGATGGCGCATCTTCCTGCCCTCCAGGCCCACCACCGACGTGACGGACTACATCCTGGAGGCAAGCCTGTGAGAAGTTAGAAAGTTAAGAATTAAGAGTTAAGGAAATAAATATGGAGAACAACTATATCTGCGTGGCCTACAAGCTGTATGTGCCCATGCACGACGGAAAGACGGAGATGGTGGAGGAAGCCACAGCTGAGCACCCCTTCCAGATTGTCTCGGGCATGGGACTGGCGCTCGACGCCTTCGAAGCCCACATCGTGCCGCTCCAGAAAGGCGAGGCGTTCGACTTCACTCTGAGCATCGACGAGGCCTACGGGCCCTACGTCGAAGAAGGCGTGCAGAGCGTGCCCCGCAGTATCTTTGAAATCGACGGCAAGCTGGACAGCCGATACATCTACGAGGGAGCCGTCGTGCCCCTGATGAACAACGACGGCGAGCGCTTCAATGGCACCATCACCCAGATTTCGGACAAGGAGATTACCGTCGACCTCAACCATCCCTTCGCCGGAAAGACGCTCCGCTTCGTGGGCCACGTCACCGAGAACCGCCCCGCCACCAACGAGGAGATTCAGAAGACGGCCCAGATGATGAGCGGCGGTTGCAGCGGATGCAGCGGCAAGTGCGGCGAAGGCGACTGCGGAGGCTGCGGCGGTTGCAAATAAGGAGTTAAAAGGTTAAAAAGTTAAAGGAAGGGGTGCCTATGAATTCGTTCGGAACGCTTTTCCGCCTCACCTCGTTCGGCGAGAGCCACGGCGCGGCCATCGGCGGCGTCGTCGACGGCATGCCGGCCGGCATCGCGCTGGACATGGACTTCATCCAAGCCCAGCTCAACCGCCGACGCCCCGGCCAGAGCTCGCTCACCACAGCCCGCAACGAGGCCGACCAGGTGGAGCTGCTGAGCGGCGTCTTCGAGGGACAGACCACCGGTCAGCCCATCGGGTTCATCGTGCGCAACACCAACCAGCACAGCGCCGACTACGAAGCGATGCGCCACACGCTGCGCCCGAGCCATGCCGACTTCACCTATCAAATGAAGTACGGCCTGCGCGACCATCGCGGCGGCGGACGCTCCTCGGCACGCGAAACCATCAGCCGCGTGGTGGCCGGAGCACTGGCCATGCTCTTCTTGCGACAGAAGGGCATCACCATCCAGGCCTACACCCAGCAGGTGGGCTCCGTCAGGCTCGAAGGCTCCTATGCCGACTACAATTTGGCGCTGGCCGAGCAGAACGCCGTGCGCTGCCCCGACGCCGAAACGGCCCAGCGCATGGCCGACCTCATCAAGGAGGTCAAGGCCGAGGGCGACACCATCGGCGGAGTGATAGCCTGCGTCATCAAGGGATGCCCCGTCGGGCTGGGCGAACCGGCCTTCGACAAGCTGCAGGCCCTCCTGGCACACGCCATGATGAGCATCAACGCCGCCAAGGGATTCGAATACGGCCGCGGTTTCGACGGACTGACCGAACGCGGCTCGGAGCAGAACGACCTCTTCGTGCCCGACGGACGCGGAGGCATCACCACACAGACCAACCGTAGCGGAGGCATCCAGGGAGGCATCTCGAACGGACAGGACATCTACTTCCGCGTGGCCTTCAAACCCGTGGCCACCCTGCTGCGCGAACAGGCCACCGTCACCGACACCGGCGAGCCCACCACACTCCGAGCCCGCGGACGGCACGACGCCTGCGTGCTGCCTCGCGCCGTGCCCGTGGTCGAAGCCATGGCGGCCATCACGCTCATGGACCTCTGGCTCCAGCAGGCGGCCCGCACCCTATAAGTTCCGCTAAACCATAACGACATGAAAAAACACCTCATCGCAGCGCTGCTCCTCCTCGCGACTGCCGCTGCCTCGGCTCAGAACCGTGCCGACCGCCTGAAGCTCGCCGACCCGAACTCGTTCACCTTCGTGGTCTTCGGCGACCCGCAGGGCTATACCAAGTATGACATCAACCAGCCGCTCTACGAGCTCTGCACCGCCTGGATAGCCGACAACGTGGAGAACCTCCACATCAAGGCCGTGCTCTTCACCGGCGACCTGGTGGAGCAGAACGAGAACATCGTGCGCAACCGCAAGATGCTCAACCAGACGAGCAAGCAGATGTGGGAATGGTCGAGCCACTGCCTGAAGCGTCTCGACGGGCGCGTGCCCTACATCATCGCCGCAGGCAACCACGAATACGGCTACGTGCGCGGCGACGAACCCTTCACGCACTATCCCGAATACTACACCTTCGAGCGCAATCCGCTCAATGCCGACCATCTGGTGGCCGCCATGCCTAACCGCATGGGGCAAGTGTCGCTCGAGAATGCCGCCTGGGAGTTTCACGACGAGAACTGGGGCCGGCTGCTCGTCATCGGCACCGAATGGGCGCCGCGCGACACGGTGCTCCACTGGGCCCGTCGGCTCTGCGAGAGCGACCGCTTCAAGGACCACACTGTCATCTTCCTCACCCACTCGCTGCTGCGCGAAAAGAGCGCGGCCTACACCGACAACGAGGGCTACAAGATAGAGCCGCGCAACTGGGGAAAACAAATCTGGGAGAAGCTGCTCTATCCCTGCCACAACATACGTCTGGCCGTCTGCGGACACACGGGACATCCCGCCTCCTCCGACAAGCGCGAGCCCGGCAGCAGCTATGACCACGAAGTGAACAACGCCTACCGCTGCGACAAGAACGCGGCCGGGAAGGACGTCCACCAGATGATGTTCAACATCCAGTGCCTGGGCGGCGGATGGGAAGGCAACGGCGGCGACGGATGGCTGCGCCTGCTCGAGTTCATGCCCGACGGAAAGACCATCCGCGCCACCACCTATTCGGTGCTCTTCGGCATCTCGCCCATGACCAAGCACCTGGCCCGGCAGACCGACCCCTGCTGCCAGTTTGAGATGGTCATCGAACGCTGAGTCCTACAACTGGCTCACATCAAACTGGAAGATGACATTTCCGGCAGTGAGCCCCACAAACACACTGCCCACGACGTCCATTTGCAAGACGGAAAGAGGGATTTTAAGCTTGATGCCGCCCTCTCTGTCTACCACCCAATACTCATAGCCCCGATGGATGCAATAGAGGTTCTCTCCCAATCGGGCGGCAATGGTGTAGGCACAGTCCTGGTCGGCAGCTTCCATCTCGTCTATCGCGATTTCGGCCGGCACGAAGACGTCTCGTCCGGCCTCTTTCAGAAAGACAAGCGCCTTGGTGGGAGAGAACGGAGTGTCCTCTCCGCTCTGCATCAGACTCCCGTTCCGCATGTCGAACATCGCCACATAAGGCTTGGTGTCCTCCACCTCCTGGCCCGAATAATTTATTCCTACCCCGTAGTTTTCATAAAAGAGCGTATCGGCATGAATCCACAGCCGCGACATCGAGGCTTTCTCGGGCAGTTCGGTTTTCCACACCTCGGTTAGCTGACCGTCCAGGCACCAGAGGTTTTTCCGGTCGGCAAGATAGATATGCTCGCCGTCGGCCAGTATGTTCGAGGAAAGGCTGTGGAGCATGTCCTGCACGGGATGAGCACCCGTCCAGATGTTTCCGCCAGCCTTCTTCGCCTGCGATCCGCCATAGGTGCCGGCAGCAACTGCCCCAAACATCGTTCCCATCATAAATGCGTTGAACTTCCGCTTACGATAGGCGGCATCCTTCTTCACGTAGGCACTCTTGAAGTCGAGCGTTCTCATCTCGCCCGTCAGAGGGTCGAGGGCACAGAATTGGTCCGACGATATGAGCAGTCGCCCGTCCTTCGTGTGCAACACCTCGTTCAGCCCGTTCCAATGCTTCAGGCTTCCCTTCCACCGCTGCTTGCCGTCGCCGAGGCTTATCCCCACCAGGTCGTCGGACGACAACTTCTTCGCGCCCAGCACAATACCATGTTCTTCGTCTACATATATGGGAGCGAACTTGCCCTCCCACACAGCCTGGCCCTCCTCGTCGAGGAGAACAGTCTTCTTGCCACTTTGCAGGATGACGCCGCGCGAGGATATGGCATAGGAGTCCTCGGCAAAGTCGACCTCGGCCAACCACTTCATACGATGGCTCCTCACGTCGTAGAGGCCCAGCTCCTGCACCTGCGGCGCCGTGGTCTCGAGGAAAGTCACACACAGCTGCTGCTTTCCCGGCAGCACCTCGAAGCTCTCTATCCGTTTTCCGAAGTGATGCGTTTCCACCTGCAATTCCGTGCCGTCGGGGCGTATGCCCACCGTGATGGAATCTCGCCCGGCCCCGAATGCCACGCACACGGCACAAGCCATCACGGCAAAAAATAGAGTCCTTTTCATACCGATGTTGTTCAGTCGGCACAAAGTTACTGATTTTTTTTCTGGCTAAGGAGAAAAATATTCGCGAAAACGTGTTTATGTGGCCAGAACTTACTACTTTTGCACTCACCGACGAATTCTCCAACCACGATGCCCACAGAACAAGACATTTTCCAGCGCACCGAGCTGCTCCTGGGCCGGCAGGCCATGGAGGCCATAGGCCGGAGCCGCGTCATCCTCTTCGGCGTGGGCGGCGTAGGCTCGTGGTGCGCCGAGAGCCTCGTACGCAGCGGAGTGAAGCGGCTGACGATGGTCGACCACGACCTCGTCTGCGCCTCGAACATCAACCGCCAGCTCATGGCCACCACCCAGACCATCGGCCGTCCGAAGGTGGAGGTGCTGCGCGAGCGGCTGCTCCAGATCAACCCCGAGGCCGAAATCACCGCGCGGCAGGAGACCTACTCCGAAGCCTCGGCCGCCGACTTCCATCTGGAAGACTACGACTACGTCATCGATGCCATCGACTCGCT
>CAMJRQ010000069.1 GCA_946408305.1 uncultured Prevotellaceae bacterium | reverse complement strand
AGAAGCGATACTTGGCGCCCTCCTTCATGAGCTGCACGCCCTCGGTCCATCCGGCAATCACCTGGTTCAGCCCGAAGTCGGCAGGCTCGCCGCGCTGGTAGCTGCTGTCGAAGACCGAGCCGTCGAGCAGCCGTCCCTCGTAGTGGCAGCGCACAGTGTCGGTGGCCTTGGGCGAGCGGCCCGTGCCCTCGGTGAGCACCTCGTATTGCAGTCCGCTCTTGGTCTGCGTCACGGCCGGGCGCTTGGCGTTCTCTTCGAGGAACACCTTGCCGTCGGCAATGGCCTGCTGGGCCTGTTCCTTCTGTTTCTGCTGGAAGTAATCGTTGAGCATCTGCTGCGCCTCGCGGCTGCTGAGGGCCGTGGGACGTCCCTCGATGATGTCGCGGATGCTCTGGGCGAAGTCGTCGATCTGGAAACCGTCGATGTGCATGTTTTTAATCTGCTGGCCGATTCCCAGGCCCAGTGCGTAGCTAATTTTGTCCATATTTTATAATGTATAACGTAAATTGCAGCGCAAAATTACGACATTTTATTCATCTAAGGGGCATCCGTTGCAATTTTTTTAGTATTTTTGCGGATAATTCATCAAAAGTGAGACTATGAAAGTGGTTGTCTTGACGGGTGCCGGGATGAGCGCCGAGAGCGGTATCAGCACGTTTCGCGACAGCGGAGGGCTGTGGGAACAATATCGTGTGGAGGACGTGGCCACGCCCGACGGCTGGCAGCGCAACCCGGCGTTGGTGAACGATTTCTACAACACGCGCCGCCGCGAACTGCTCTCGACGAAGCCCTGCCGAGGCCACGAACTGGTGGCAGAGCTGGAGCGATTCTACGACGTGAGCGTCGTCACCCAGAACATCGACAACCTGCACGAGCGGGCCGGCTCGTCGAAGGTGATCCACCTGCACGGCGAACTGATGAAGGCCACCAGCAGTCGCAATCCCAACGACCCGCGCTGCATCCAGACGCTCAGCCCCGAGCATCCCGACATCCGCATGGGCGACCTGGCCGCCGACGGCAGCCAGCTGCGCCCCTTCATCGTGTGGTTCGGCGAGCCCGTGCCCGAGATAGAGCGCGCCGCCGCCCTCTGCGAGCAGGCCGACTTGATGATTATCATCGGCACGAGCCTGAACGTCTACCCCGCCGCAGGCCTGACGCTCTACGTCCCCGCCGAGGCCCCCATCTATCTCATCGACCCCAAGCCCGTCCGATGGAACAGCACGCGCCCCTTCCGCCACCTGCAGATGGGCGCCTCGGAAGGCATGGAGGCGCTGATGGAGGAGTTACGAGTAAAAAGTTAAGAGTTAAGAAATAAGAACACTATTTCCCATGGCTAACGAACTGACCATCCGCTGCACGAACAACGGCCGGCGCATCAAGCTTGCCTTCGGTGCCAACCTCTACGACGCCTACAACCTCTCGGGGCTCGAGATGGACTACGGGCCCCTCTGCGCCCATGTGAACAACAAGGTGGAGGGCATGAGCTACCGCTTCTATAACAACAAGGACGTGCGCTTCTTCGACCTGCACTCCGACACCGGCATGCGGACCTACGTGCGCACGCTCTTCTTCGTGCTGGCCAAGGCCGTGGAAGACCTCTATCCGCAGGCCCAGCTCTTCATGGGTGTGCCCATGCACGGCGGCTACTTCTGCGGCCTCCTCATGAAGACCGACGGCGAGCTGCAGCCCGTGACAGCCGAACACGCCGAGCGCATCAAGACGCGCATGCAGGAAATCATCCAGGCCGACATGCCCATCTACTACATCCAGAGCCCCACCGAGGAGGCCATCGAGGTGTTCCGCCGGAGGGGCATGAGCAGCAAGGTGAGCCTGCTGGAGAGCGTGGAGAGCCTCTACACCACCTACTACAAGCTGGGCAACAGCGTGGACTATTTCTACGGCTGCCTGCTCCCGCGCACCGGTCTGCTCCATCTCTTCGACCTCATCCCCTTCTACGACGGACTCCTGCTGCGCACGCCGCAACAGGCCGACCCCTCGCAGCTGGAGGAAATCGTGGACCAGACGCAGATGTTCGACGTCATCCGCGAGCAGCTGCGGTGGCAGCACATACTGGGTGTGCGTACCGTGGGCGAGTTCAACGCCGCCATCGAGGCCGGACATGCCTCGGACCTCATCAACGTCAGCGAGGCGCTGCAGGAGAAGAAGCTCTCGGCCATCGTCGACGAAATCGTAGGCCGCCGCGCACGCATGGTGCTCATCGCCGGACCCTCGAGCAGCGGCAAGACCACCACGGCCAAGCGCATCGCCACACTGCTCATGGCCAGCGGCATAAGGCCCCGCATACTGAGCACTGACGACTATTTTGTGAACCGCGTCGACACGCCGCGCGACGCCAACGGCGAGTACGACTTCGAGTGCATCGGAGCCGTCGACACCGCCTTCTTCAACCAGCAGATGAACCAGCTGCTCAGGGGCGAGGAGGTGGAGCTGCCCCGCTACGACTTCCCCACGGGCGAGCGCGTCTTCGAAGGCCGCCGCCTGCGCATCGGGCCCGACGACGTCATCATCCTCGAGGGCAACCATGCGCTCAACCCCATACTGACGCAGCAGATTGCCGACGAGCAGAAGTACCGCATCTTCGTCTCGCCCCTGACCACCGTGCAGCTCGACGACCACAACCACATCCCCACCGACGACATACGCCTCCTGCGCCGCGTCATCCGCGACTACAAATACCGCGGCTTCTCGGCCCTCGACACCATCAAGCGCGGGCCCAGCGTGAAGGCCGGCGAGCAGAAATGGATTCTCCCCTTCCAGGGCCAGGCCGACGCCACCTTCAACAGCGCCCTGCTCTACGAGCTCGGAGTCATCCGCACCCAGGTGCTCCCCATCCTGGAACAGGTGCCCGAGCGCGTGCCCGAATATGCCGAGGCACGCCGCCTCACCAAGTTTATCCACTACTTCCGCCCCGTGCCGGGCGATCAGGTGCCCCCCACCTCGCTCCTGCGCGAATTTGCCGGCGGCAGCTCCTTCCACTACTGATGAACCGCTCCGACACAGAAAGAATCCTCAACGAGGGCGGCGTGCGCCCCACGGCCATGCGCATCCTCGTCTACGAAGAGCTCAGCCGCACGGGCCGGCCCCTCTCGCTGCGCGAGATGGAGGAACGCATGCCCAACGCCGAGCGCAGCACCATCTTCCGCACCCTCACCCTGCTGCTCCAGCACCATCTGGTACACGCCATCGAGGACGGAAGCGGGGCGCTGCGCTACGAGACGTGCGAAGGCGAAGGCGAATGTACCCCCGACGACCAGCACATACACTTCTACTGCGAGCGCTGCCAGCGCACCTTCTGCCTGCGACAGACGCCCGTGCCGGCCGTCACCCTGCCCGACGGGTTCCGCCCCACCACCTATAATTATATGATTCACGGGCTCTGCCCCGAGTGTCGCTGAGGGCGGGAATCCGTGCCCGGAAACGCGGAAATATCCTTACGTTTTTACCTCCACAGATTGCCGGAAAGTTCAGCACGAACCCAGATGGAAAAGGGTTCGGGCCGACGCAACGTGTTGCGATGGCCGTCGCAACACGTTGCGTTTGGCCGAAGAGCACGTTTCTTCGCAGAAAATCCCGGTTTCATCGGGAAAAACCGAATTTTGGGAATGCTGATTATCAAGGGGTTTTGAATTTTGATTTTTGAATTTTGAATTGCGGCGCACCGTGGCGCACCGAATCTCACCGTTCCTCACGACGTTTTTCGAGGGGTAAATTATCGATGGAGGGAGCGAAGAGGTAAGGAATATTTACGTTTTTTGATTGAGTCGCTCGGTGTTTACCCCACCCCTGCCCCGCCCCTATGAGGGGAGGGGTGGAGCGAAGCGGAGGGGTGGGGTAAACACCCAGCAGATTTCAGCACCTCGAAAAGCACTTCCGCTCGAGCGCTCGGCCCGCAGGGACGCTTCTGCCCGCAAAGCGGGTGTTGAAGAAAACCAAAGTAAACTTTGTTTTTCTGCTCTCCTTTTCGTACCTTTGCAGGCGAAACTCATTTTTGACTTGTTTCCATAGCAAATGACCGCAACGAATATGAACCACATGCTGCGGCAGTCCATCGCGGAACTGTCGCAGAAGGGCTCGCTCGACGGTCTCTGCCACGAATGCGACGAGGGTGCACCGCTGCCCTCGGGGCCCGTGCTGGCCGAGATTGTCAACCTGTGCCGAGCCGTCCTCTTCCCCGGTTTTTATGGCAACCCCACGCTGAGCAGCCAGACGCTCCCCTACCACATCGGCGTGGCGGTGGAAAGGCTCCACTCGCTGCTCACGGAGCAAATCAGTGCCGCCCTCTGTGGCGAGTGCACAGCCCACGGCACGCCCGCCGAGCTCTCTGCCACGTTCATCGCGCGGCTGCCACAGCTCCGCTCCGTGCTGGCCAGCGACGTCGAGGCAGCCTACAACGGCGACCCCGCGGCCGAGTCGGTGGGCGAAATCATCAGCTGCTACCCCGCCATCAAGGCCGTGTCGAACTACCGCATCGCCCACGAGCTGCTCCTGCTGGGCGTACCCCTCATCCCCCGCATCATCACCGAGATGGCCCACAGCGAGACGGGCATTGACATACACCCGGCGGCCCAGATAGGCTCCCACTTCACCATCGACCACGGCACGGGAGTGGTCATCGGCGCCACCTGCATCATCGGCAACCACGTGAAGCTCTACCAGGGCGTCACGCTCGGTGCCAAGAGCTTCCCGCTCGACGACGAGGGACACCCCATCAAGGGCATCCCGCGCCACCCCATACTGGAGGACAACGTCATCGTCTACAGCAACGCCACCGTGCTGGGACGCATCACCATCGGGCGCGGCACGGTCATCGGCGGCAACGTATGGGTGACCGAGAGCACCAAGCCCGGCGAACAAATCCTGCAAGGCAAGAAAATAAAGACACACACAAAAGAACTGATCATAAAACCCGAAGACTATGGCGGACTTTGAGATGATAGCCAAGACGTTCCAGGGCCTGGAAGGCGTCCTGGCACAAGAGTTGAGAGAGATGGGGGCCGAAAACGTGAAGGAGGGCCACCGCATGGTGTCCTTCACCGGCAACCAGGAGATGCTCTACCGGGCCAACTTCGGCCTGCGCACGGCCATCCGCATCCTGAAACCCATCAAGCACTTCCGCGCCACCACGGCCGACGAGGTCTACGAGGCCGTCAAGGCCATCGACTGGAGCCCCTGGCTCTCGCTCCAGACCACCTTCGCCGTGGACAGCGTGGTCTTCAGCAACGAGTTCCGACACAGCAAGTTCGTGGCCTACAAGGTGAAGGACGCCATCGTCGACCAGTTCCGCGAGCGGACGGGCCAGCGGCCCAACATCAGCGTGACGAACCCCGACATGCGGCTCCACATCCACGTGGCCGAGTTCGACTGCACCCTCTCGCTCGACAGCAGCGGCGAGAGCCTCCACCGCCGCGGCTACCGCCAGGAGAGCGTCGAGGCGCCGCTCAACGAGGTGCTGGCCGCCGGCATCATCCTCATGACGGGATGGAGGGGCGAGTGCGACTTCATCGACCCCATGTGCGGCAGCGGCACACTGCCCATCGAGGCCGCCCTCATAGCCCGCGGCATCGCCCCCGGCGTCTATCGCAAGGAATATGCCTTCGAGAAGTGGCCCGACTTCGACCGACAGCTCTTCGACTCGGTCTACGAGGACGACTCGCGCGAGCGTCCCTTCGAGCACCACATCTACGGCTACGACCTCAACCACTCGGCCGTGGCCATCGCACAGCGCAACGTGAAGGCCGCCGGCCTGAGCCGCGAGATAACCATCGAGCAGAAGGACTTCGCCCAGTTCACACAGCCCCAGGAGAAGAGCATCATGGTGATGAACCCGCCCTACGGCGAGCGCATCTCATCGCCCGACCTGCTCGGCCTCTACCGCACCATCGGCGAGCGGCTCAAACATCAGTTCCAGGGCAACGACGCATGGGTGCTGAGCTACCGCGAGGAATGCTTCGACAAGATCGGCCTGAAGCCTTCGCTGCGCACACCGCTCTTCAACGGTTCGCTCGAGTGCGAGCTGCGCAAGTATCAGATGTTCAGCGGCCGCTTCAACGACCTCAGGGCCGATGGCGGCGACATCAAGACGAGCGAGGAGCGTCGCCTCATGGCCGACCACCGACGCTTCAAGCAGCACCGCGAGTTCCGCCAACGGCTCGACGACGACCCCGAGGAGCGCACCCGCGACCGTCGCGACGAACGACGTCCCTCGAGCCGCAATCCCTTCGCACCCAAACGCGACGACCGACGCGACGACCGGCGCGACGCC
>CAMJRQ010000068.1 GCA_946408305.1 uncultured Prevotellaceae bacterium | reverse complement strand
GGTGGCGGCCTCGTCGGTGGCGGCCGAGGGGTCGATGTCGGCCGGCGAGCCAATCTTGGTGATGATGTCGCGCACCGTCTGCACGTCCACGGCCACCTGCCCGGCCTGCTTGCGCTCCCAGAGCAGCTCGGCCACGCGATGCTCTATGTCGTCGCTGATGTCCTCGCCACCCTCGCGGTGCTGGAAGTAGCGCTTGATGTTCTCCAGATAGCGCTCCAGCAGCGCGTAGGCATCCTCGTCGATGTGGTAGAGGTTGCCGAAGAGGTTGATTGAAAAGTTCTTTTTCATATCGGTCTATACATATTATATTATTTACTCTTCGTTGCTGCCCAGGAGTTTCTCTCCGTCCTGCAGAATGTTCACGGTTTCGGCCAGTTCGGCCCAGTTGGCGTCGAGCTGGGCGAGCGCTTCGTGGCCGTCGGCGGTCAGCGCGTAGTATTTTCGCGGGGGGCCCTGGGTGCTCTCGCGCCATTCGTAGGAGAGTAGGCCGTCGTTCTTCAGCCGCGAGAGCAGCGGATAGAGCGTGCCCTCCACCACAATCATGTGGGCGGCCTTGAGCAGCGAGATAATCTCGTTGGCATAGGCCGGCCGGTGGCGCAGCAAGAGCATGATGCAGTATTCGAGCATCCCCTTGCGCATCTGCGATTTTGTGTTCTCTACGTTCATCCTTTTTCGTCCGTTTTGAATGATTTCCGCTGCAAAGGTATGTATAATCTATGAACCTTGCAATACAAGGTAGTATATTTTTTCGATATTTTGTGCAATTTTGTGAAAAATGGGCCTTCGCGGCGCCGGAAATTGGTTTACACGGAGGATGGTTTATGCGTGACTTTTCCCCGACAAAACGTGCTTTCTGGTTTGGCGCGAAAGCCAAACCGGGCCGGCGCAACGTGTAGTTTTGGGCAACGCAACACGTTGTTTTGACCAACGCAACACGTTGTCTTTGCCCGAGAATGCCGTCGTTTCCGTCCGAACCCCCGTTTGCTGCCCGCCGAGCGAATTTTGGAGGCGCTGATAATCAGACGATTAATTTTTCGACATCTGCTTTTGTGCCTCGAAATCCGACCTGACGGTATGAAAATCCTACCTTTTGCCAAACGTTTTTACCCACCCCTGCACGGGCCGGGGTGGCTCGGTGGTAAGAAATCTTGAAGTGCGGGAGGTAAAAAAAGGCACCTCGCCCGGTGGAGGGCCTGCAGCGGCTCCCCTCCCCACGCTTGGGGAGGGGTAGGGGTGGGGCAAGCGCTGCCCGCCCGTCCGCCTTGTTCATCCCGTCTTCCTCCGTGACAAAATATTTCATCTTCCTTTCCCCACAGCAGAACCCAGCTGTTTCCGCAGAAATGACAGGCGATGTAAGAAAATGTTATTTCATCAAGTCCCGCACCGATAAAAAAAATGTCGCCGAATGTTGCAACTTTTCGGAAGAAATTTGTAAATTTGCGTGGAGAAGCGGCAGAAAACGGCCTGGCGAGGCCCTGCCGCATGTTGTGAAGACTGAGAGAATGTGCTGTTAACCTTATTATATTAACCATTTAAAAACTTCAAACCACATGAAACGAAAACTCTACTCAACCTTCCTGGCCGCGCTGCTGAGCCTGGCCTGGACGAACGTGTGGGCGCTGGAGCCGAATGCCGAGGGCATCTATGAAATCGGCACGGCCGCAGACCTGGTGGCCTTCTCCGAGGGCATCAGCGCGCAGACAATCCCCAACACGGCGAAGGCCGTACTGACGGCCGACCTCGACATGTCGTCGGTGGAGAACTTCCTGCCCATCGGCCCGCGCTCGGCGGCCTACAAGGGCACCTTCGACGGACAGGGGCACATCCTGAAGAGCCTGACAGTGAACTATGAGGGCAACTTCGGCGGACTCTTCGGAGCCGTCAGCGACGGAGCCGTCATCAAGAACCTGGTGGTCGACTCCAACTCCACCATCACCGTCACAGGCGCCTTCGCCGGACTGATTGGCGGCGCCGATGCCGGCGGAACCGTCACGCTGGAGAACCTGGGCAACGAGGCCTCGGTGACCTGCACCGGAGCCAACGCCTCGGCCCTCATCGGCGTGAACATCAACGGCAGCTCCACCATCATCATCCGGAACTGCTACGGCACGGGCAACATCAGTGGCGGCAGCGACAGCGCACTCGTCACCGGATGGGGCGGCGCCCACATGACGATGAACGGCGTATGGTTCTCGGGCGAGCTGCTCAGCGGCCTGCTCGACAACTATGTCTATCGCGGCAGCGGTTCGATTTCGAACATGTACTCCGTCTATGGCCAGCAGGGCAACGTGACGAACATCACCGCCGACCAGCTGAAGAGCGGCGAGTTCTGCTACCTGCTGAACGGACGCGACCCCGAAGGCCCCTGGCGCCAGGCGCTGGGCACCGAAGACTGGCCCCGCCCCTTCGGCACGGCCAAGGTCTATGCCGTGGGCCGCTACAGCTGCGACGGCGTGACACCCATCGAGGGCACCGAGATTCAGTATAGCAACACCGAGGGCGAGCACATCATCGACCCCCACAACTATGTGGGCGGCATCTGCTCGGTGTGCGGCGCCATCGACCTGACCTTCGTCGAGACCGTCGACGACGTCTACCAGATTGGCACGGCTGCCGACCTGCGCTGGTTCTCGGCCGCCATCAATGCGCTGGCCATCCCCAACACCGTGAATGCCGTGCTGACGGCCGACATCGACCTCGAGAACGAGCCCTTCACCCCCATCGGACTCTATGCCGACCAGGCTTCCGAGCAGAAGAAGCAGATCACGTATCGCGGCACGCTCGACGGACAGGGACACACCATCAGCAACCTCAAGGTGGAGGACGTCTACTACCGTGAGGCCGGCCTCGTGAGCCGACTGGTGGGTACGGTGAAGAACCTGGGCATCGTCAATGCCGACGTCTCCACCAACAACAACTGGGGACGCGCCGCCGCCATCTGCGGATGGAAGAACGGAGGAAACATCCTCAACTGCTACGTCATCGGCGACCTCGTCTTCACGGCCACCGAACAGGGCTCGAACATCGGCGGACCCTCGGCCTTCTACGGCGGCGGCAGCGGCACCATGCGGAGCTGCTTCACCACCTACGAGCGTCTCACCGGATGGATGGAGGGCTCTGAGGTGAACTGCTTCTGCCTCGAGAACACGCCCGACATCATCGACGAACTCGTCACCGGCGAGCTCTGCTACAAGCTGAACAGCCAGTCGTTCATCAACCCCGTCTGGTACCAGACGATTGGCCAGGACGAGCATCCCGTGCTCGATTCCACCCACGGCATCGTCTATTCGACGGACGAGAACACCTTCAAGTCGGCCACGCCCGAGAACTTTGCCGAGTTCCGCGGCGACATCATCGACCGCGAGCGCACCTACTGCCAGGAGGCCATCGCCCATCAGGGCACCATCGACGAATACGTGGCCGAGATTGACAAGTGGGAGGCCATCGAGACGCTGCCCGACTTCCTCGCAGCCTTCAGCGCCGCACAGACGGTCAAGGCCAAGGTCGCCACGTCGGAGAAAGCCTACCAGGCCTACATCGACGCCTGCGAAAAGGTGCGTGCCCAGCTCGCCGAGAACGACACGCAGAACGAGGCACGCGACTTCCTCGAGACCTATCTCGACAAGGGCACCGAAGACGAGCCCGGCGACTATCCCAACGGCAACTACGCCTACATCCTGGCCAACCACGTGCTGACCGATGCCCAGGTGGTCGAGGAAATCGAATACGCCAACGTGCTGTTCAACCGCTTCCTCATTTCCGACCCCAACCCCGGCACCGAGATGACCGTGCTGCTGCAGAACCCCCAGTTCACCAACGGTTGGAACGGATGGGAGACCGAGAACCCCTCCGTGCTGAACATCGGCGGCGAGACGAAAGTGATGACCATTGCCCGCGGCAACGGTGGCGCCTTCACCGTGCAGCAGACGCTCACAGACCTGCCCAACGGCATCTATGCCCTCCAGGTGAGCTCCTTCGCCGAGGTGGATGGCGATCCCAATCTTGAGAACCACACGGGCGAAATCTTCCTCAACGGCAACCACAACTTCGTGATGACACCCATCGAGGGCATGATTCCCGAAGACCTGGCCGTGGACAGCGTGAACTGCCACCTGAGCGACCCCAACCCCGACTCCTACGTCCAGAACAAGCTCGAGGAGCCCGGCTACGTTCCCGCCTCGCTCACGGGTGTCTCCTATGCCTTCGCCGGCGGACGCTACCAGAACTTCGTGGCCGTGGAGGTGACCGATGGCAAGCTCACCGTCGGCATTCGCAACCGCAGCTACGACTTCAGCGTATGGCAGCCCTTCGCCAACCTCCACCTCTACTATCTGGGCTCGGCCGACACAGCCGGCGAGAAGCTCACCGAGGTGCTCGAGAGCTACGCCGCACGCGCCAACACCCTCATGGGCATCGGGTATGAATCCACCGTCGACTACGACCTCATCATCTCGAAGGACCTGCGCGCGAAGCTGACAGCCGCCGTCGATAAGAGCCAGAGCGAAATCAGCGGAGCCGAGCAGATAGAGCTGGTGGGTACCTTCTCCAGCCTCTTCGACGAGGTCTACGACTGCCGCAAGGCCTACCTCGAACTGGGCCATGCCATCGAGGCCTTCAACGAAGGCGTGAACATCCTGGTTGAGGCCGGCATACTCGGCGACGAAGAAGCCGTGAATGAATGGTACGAACGTGTGTCGAATGCCTGGGACGAATACATCGGCGCCGAATATTCGGCCAGCGAGGCTCGCGCCAAGGCCAAGGAATACAGTTCGGTCTTCGGCACACTGAATCAGGACGAGGCTGGCAACTATCTGATTGCCACGCCCGAGGATCTCGTGCTCTTCTCGCTCTTCGTCAGCGCCGATCCCACCTTCCCGAAGAATGCCAATGCCCTCCTGACGGCCGACCTCGACATGAGCTCCGTGAAGAACTTCCTGCCCATCGGCATCCAGGGTGCTGAGTACAAGGGTAACTTCGACGGACAGGGCCACACGCTGACCAACCTGACCGTGGACAAGAAGGGCGACTATGCCGGACTCTTCGGCGTCATCGGTAGCGGAGCCGTCATCCAGAACCTGGTGGTCGGTGCCAACTCCACCATCACCGCCTCGGGCCGCTATGCCGGTCTGGTGGGCGGAACCAGCGCTGGCGGACGTGTTACCCTGAAGAACCTGGGCAACGAGGCCGACGTAACCTGCGCCGGCGAGAACGCAGCCGGAATCATCGGCGTGAACGCTGGCAATGCTGCCACCTTCATCATCATCAACTGCTACCAGACAGGTAAGGTGCAGGGCGGAAGCGACACCGCACTGCTCACTGGATGGGGCGGCAACAACATGACCGTCACCAACTGCTGGTGCACCGGCGAAGTGACTGGCGGACTGAACGGCAACTATGTCTACCGCGTCAACAATACCCCCACAACCACGAACGTATTCTCGCTCAACGGCGAGCAACTCGGCCCCGGCGCCACCAAGATTACCGAGGAGGACGTCACCGGCGGCGCACTCACCTACACCCTGAACAACCAGAGCCCCGACGGCCCCTGGACCCAGCAGCTGGGCACCGACCCGCACCCCATGCTCTTCGGCACCGCCAAGGTCTATGCCTGCGGCTCGTTCCAGTGCGACGGTGTGACACCGGCCGAGGGCACCACCGTGGAGTATAGCAACACCGAGGGCACGCGCACCGTGGCTCCCCACACGCTCAACGAGGATCGCATCTGCACCGTCTGCGGCGACTTTGATCCCGAACTTATCATCGACGGCGTCTACCAGATTGCCAGCGCAGCGCAGCTGATGGCCTTCCGCAACCTGCCCAAGATGAACAGTCTCAGTGCCCGTCTGACGGCCGACATCGACATGAAGGACCAGGGATGGAGCGGACCGACCGGTTATTCCGGCACCTTCGACGGCGACGGCCACACCATCAGCGCCCTGGGCAACACCGCCCTCTTCACGACCACGGCCAGCGGCGCTGTCATCAAGAACCTGACGCTGACGGGTGGCACACGCACACTCTCGAAGGACAGTGGCACCGGCGTCTTCGTGGATGCCGTCAAGGGCGACCTCTACATCGAGAACTGCGTCAACGAGACCCCCATCACCGGCAATGGCTGGAACTGGCATGCAGGCGGCATCGTGGGTCAGATTGATGTGGCCGAGGTGAACGTGGAGATCTTCGGTTGCACAAACAAGGCCGACATCCACATCACCAACGAGGCGGGCAACTACGGACACCAGATTGGCGGCCTCGTGGGCTTCCTTACAGCTCCGCGCGCCAAGCTCACGATGACCAACTGCCTGAACACGGGCGAAGTCTACAGCATCGGCGGCGCCTCCATCGGCGGTATCGTGGCACAGACGAACAATGGCTATGTCACCCTGCGCAACTG
>CAMJRQ010000067.1 GCA_946408305.1 uncultured Prevotellaceae bacterium | reverse complement strand
ACTATTGTAAAGGTTGGAGGAATTGACGTAAAGGGAAAATATTTTTAGATTTATTGCTTTGTTCAGCATGACAAAGGGGGCAATCGGCAAGATTCGGGGCGGAAGGAGTGACTATTTCCTGACATTTCACGTTCTCTGGATTTACGCTTCACGTCGAACGAGGTGACGCAACGTGGCGTTCGGGGCAACACGGCACGTTCCGTTCCTGACTTCGCCGTTGCGTCACCCAAAAAAATCACCGGTGAATACTTTTGCGATTCGCTGATGTCGTTTCTTGGGCATGTTTTTGGTGAAAGGCTTGCCGCTTTCGGGAAGGCCGGAACCATCGTCGCATAACAGTATAGCAAAGGTGCAAAAAGGAGGGCACAGGAACAGGCAGAAGGCGGCGTTTTTTTTCTTGCCACAGAGCATACCACACTGGACAAAAGTGAAAAGCGCGAGCCGTAGGGAAAAAAACAAACAAAACATTTCGGAGTATTGTGAATTATCCATAATTTTGTGCCGATAACCGACGATTAAAGACCCATTAAAGAACTAAACACAACGGCCATGATAAAGAAATTTATTACCCTCTGTATGACATTCTTCATCCTCATCGGATGCAAGGAAAAGATAGATTCCTCTGCACGATATGTGGCCAAGGGAGATACCGTACTCAGCTATCTGGAGAAACATTCAGATACCTATAGCACCTACCTCGACATTCTCCATCTGGTGCCCGTAAGCTCCATCAGCTCCACCTCGCTGGCCCAGCTGCTCTCGGCGCGCGGCCACTACACGGTCTTCGCCCCCACCAACCAAGCCATCCAAGACTATCTGGACACCCTGGCGGCAAAGAACATCATCGATGCGCCCAGCTGGGACGGATTCCACGACAGCACGATGCTCGACTCCATTCGCAAGGTGATTGCATACAACAGCGTGATTGACGGCGGCGATGCCACCACCTATTTCACCTGCTTCTTCCCCATCCGGCAGGATGCCGAAATCCCGATGCCGAACATGTACAACCGCCGCCTCGTTGTCCACCAGCCCGAACTCAAGGAGCCCGTCACCGCCACGCTGATAAGCAGCGCCCCGATGGACGAGCAGAGATACGACATCACCCTCCTCAACGGATGCATCCACTCCATGAACGGCGTCATCAATCCCTCGAACAACACGCTGGGCCATCTGCTCAAGGACTATGTCGACAAGCGCACCCCGGGCTTCTACGTGGCCTCGCTCCTGGCCGTGGCCACGGGCATGATAGACACCCTGGAGCAGCACACCGACTTAGTCTATGAAGAGAAGTTCCTGCGCGGAGAAATCGTCAAGAGCCTGCAACCCATCCACGTGGAAGGTTCCCAGCAGGTGCCCGCTCCGGGCTTCTGCACCCCCGAGCATCGCCTCTACGGCTTCACCTATTTTGCCGAGACAGACAGCTTGTGGAGCGCCCTGCTGGGCAAGGCCCCCCTGGACATCTCTGTCGAGGACGTCGTGAAATACCTCGAGGAGAACAACATCTATCCCGAGGCCAAGCGCAACCGGGACTATGAAGACAAGGACAACCTGCTGAACCGCTTCGTCACCTACCACTTCCTGCCCGAGCGGCTGGCCACCGACCGCCTCGTACATCACTATAACGAGGTGGGATACGACCGCAGCACAGGCTCGCTCGGAGCGGCCATGGCCGAGTTCTACACCACGATGGGCCACCGCCGCCTGCTCAAAATCTATGAGAGCCGCGAGTCGAAAGGTATCTACCTCAACCGCTTCCCCATCCTCAACAACGACCGGCGCGGCAACTACCACGAAGCAGGCTGCAAACCCGAGAACGAGGGAATCCTCATCGGGGCGCCCAACATGGAGGGCGAGAACAGCGTGCGCAACGGCATGCTCTACCCCATTGAAAAACTCCTCGTCTACGACGAACACACTCGCAACGAACTTGCCAAGTACCGCATCCGCTGGGACTTCACGGCCATGATGCCCGAGTTCATCAACAACGGCATTCGCTTGTCGCCCATCATAGACGTGCCCCACGACAACGTGCGCATCCCCGTCACCTCCGAGTACCGATACCTGGAAGACGTCGACATCTCCGACGACACACAGTTCTTCTACTGGTCGGCATCGAACCGGGGATGGAACAACTATAACGGCGACGAGTTCACCATCCGCGGCCTGCAGGACGTCACATTCCGCCTCCCGCCCGTTCCCAGGCGCAGCACCTACGAGATACGCTACGCCGTGAACAACACCGGAAAGCGTCGTGGCATCGTACAGTTCTATTGGGGCAAGGACAAGAACAACTTGGCCGTACAGGGCATTCCCCTCGACCTGCGCATCGGCCCCACCATGGTGAACACCTCCACCCTCTCCTTCCCCAGCTACATGGGATGGGAGGCCGACACGGGCGACGACGACTATGATGCCGAGGTGGACAAGAAACTGCGCAACAAGGGCTTCATGAAGGGGGCCGCCATCTACGGCGGCTCCGGCGTGACAGGCCGGTCCAGCGAAAGGAGCTCGCGACGCATCATCGTGCGCCAGACCATGGACCCCGACGAGACCTACTACATCCGCTTCAAGACCGTGCTGGACGACATCACCCTCTATCTCTACATGGACTACCTCGAGTACTGTGCCAAGGAAGTCTATGACAACCCCGAGCAGCCCGAGGACATCTGGTAAAACCAAGGGGAGCAGTTTCGCGCCTTCAACTCTCCCCCTTGGAGAGGGGGAGGGAGGAGGGGGAGGGAACGCAACGTGGTGCTCGGGGCAACGCAACACGTTCTTCGGGGCAACGCAACACGTTGCTTTGGGGTTTCTCACACGTGAGAATTTTGGGAACCCATTTTGCGAGCTCCCCTTATACTCATTCTCGCGAAAGCAGCGAAAACATAAAGATTATTATTGGTGTCCGGGGAAAAGCGAATCGCGACCTCAGGACGCCGCGGTCTTTTGCAGATTCAGCCCACGCTGCCTTCGAGGCTCACGCCGAGCAGTTTCTGGGCCTCGACGGCGAACTCCATGGGGAGCTTGTTGAGGACGTCCTTGGCATAGCCGTTGACGATGAGGCCGACGGCGTCCTCGGTGGCGATGCCGCGTTGGTTGCAATAGAAGAGCTGGTCCTCGCTAATCTTGCTGGTGGTGGCCTCGTGCTCTACGACGGCCGTGGGGTTCTGCACGTCCATGTAGGGGAACGTGTGGGCGCCGCACTGCGAGCCGAGCAGGAGCGAGTCGCACGAGCTGTAGTTGCGGGCGCCGTCGGCTCCGGGAGCCACGCGGACGAGCCCGCGGTAGGAGTTCTGGCTGCGACCGGCAGAGATGCCCTTGGAGATGATGGTGCTGCGCGTGTTGCGGCCCAGATGAATCATCTTGGTGCCCGTGTCGGCCTGCTGGTGGTTGTTGGTGACGGCCACGCTGTAGAACTCGGCCTGCGAGCCTTCGCCCGAGAGGACGCAGCTGGGGTACTTCCAGGTGATGGCGCTGCCGGTCTCCACCTGGGTCCAGGAGAGGCGGCTGTTGCGACCGCGCAGGTGGCCGCGCTTGGTGACCAGGTTGAGCACTCCGCCGCGGCCCTCGGCGTCGCCGGGGTACCAGTTCTGGACGGTGGAGTACTTGACCTCGGCGTCGTCCATGACGACAATCTCGACGATGGCGGCGTGGAGCTGGTTCTCGTCGCGCATGGGGGCCGTGCAGCCCTCGAGGTAGGAGACGTAGGCGCCCTGGTCGCAGACGATGAGCGTGCGCTCGAACTGGCCCGTGCCGCGGGCGTTGATACGGAAATAGGTGGAGAGCTCCATGGGGCAGCGCACGCCGCGGGGGATGTAGACGAAGGAGCCGTCGGAGAAGACGGCCGAATTGAGCGCGGCGTAGAAATTGTCGCGCGGTGGGACTACGCTGCCCAGGTATTGGCGGACGAGCTCGGGATGCTCGCGCACGGCCTCGCTGATGCTGCAGAAGATGATGCCCTTCTCGCGCAGCTTCTCGCGGAAGGTGGTCTTGACGCTCACCGAGTCCATCACGGCGTCGACGGCCGTGCCGGCCAGGGCCATGCGCTCCTCGAGGGGGATGCCCAGCTTGTCGAACGTCTTCATCAGTTCGGGGTCAATCTCCTTCGGCTGCTGGCCACCGTCGGCGTTCTTCTGGGTGGGGTCGGCATAGTAAGAGATGTCCTGGAAGTCCACCGGAGGCATCTGCAGGTGGCCCCACGTGGGGGGCGTGAGCGTCTGCCAATGGCGGAAGGCGTTGAGGCGGAACTGGAGGAGCCACTCGGGCTCCTGCTTCTTCTCTGAGATGAGGCGCACGACGTCTTCAGAGAGTCCCTTGGGGATGATTTCGGTGTGGACGTCGGTGGAGAAGCCGTACTGATATTTCTGTTCGGCCACCTGACGGACAAAACTGTTGTCGCGTTCCTTTGTCATGCGTTAATGAGTGCGGTATAGAAGGCTTCCGAGAAGGCTTTCAGCGTGGTGCCAATGACGGAGTGGCTGAGCGCCTCGTCAGTGAGCAGCTTGCAGGCCACCAGGGCCCAGGCGACGGCTCCGAGGAGGAAGCCGTACTTAATCACGCCGAACAGGGCGCCCAGAAGTTTGTTCAGGGTTCCGACGATGAGAATCTTGTCGAGCACGGTGGTGACGAGCTCGGCTATCAGACCGAGCACGGCCGGCACGAGCACCCAGATGGCCACGAAGGCCACACCATTGGCCAGCGAGACATTGTCGCCCAGGTGGGGCGAGAGGACCTCGCCCAGCGCCATGTAGAACATCTTGGCCAGGATGAGGCCTACGATGATGCCCACGAGCGACACCAGCTGCTTGATGGCTCCGGCCCGCAGGCCGCGCAGGGCGCCTACGAGCAAGAGGATGGTCAGAATCCAATCCAGAGTGGACATTCTCGTCTCAGAGTTTGGCCTTTATCTCGATCTCCTGGAAGGTCTCGATGATGTCGCCCACGCGCAGGTCGTTATAGTTGACGAGCGAGATGCCGCACTCGAAGTTGGTGCTCACCTCCTTGACGTCGTCCTTGAAGCGCTTCAGTGCGTTGATGGCTCCGGTGAAGATGACGATGCCGTCGCGGATGACGCGGGCCTTGTTCGAGCGGCTCACCTTGCCGTCGACCACGTAGGCTCCGGCCACGGTGCCCACCTTGCTGATATGGTAGACCTCGCGCACCTCCACCTGGGCAGTCACCTCCTCCTTTATCTCGGGCGAGAGCATGCCCTCCATGGCGTCGCGCACCTCCTCGATGGCGTCGTAGATGACGCTGTAGAGGCGGATGTCCACCTCCATCTGCTCGGCCAGCTTGCGTGCGGCGGCCGAGGGGCGCACCTGGAAGCCCACGATGATGCAGTTCTCGGCTGCGGCGGCCATGTTGACGTCGCTTTCGCTAATCTGACCGACGGCCTTGTAGATGACGTTCACCTGAATCTTCTCGGTGGAGAGTTTGATGAGCGAATCGCTCAGAGCCTCGATGGAACCGTCGACGTCGCCCTTGACGATGAGGTTGAGTTCCTTGAAGTCGCCCAGTGCGATACGACGTCCGAGTTCGTTCAGGTCGAAGCGCTTCATCGTGCGCAGTCCCTGTTCACGAGCCAGCTGTTCACGCTTGTTGGCAATCTCGCGGGCCTCCTGGTCGCTGTCCATCACATGGAACGTGTCGCCAGCCTGAGGAGCACCGTTCAGTCCGAGAACGGTGGCAGCCTGGCTCGGTCCGATTTCCTGGACACGCTGACCGCGCTCATTGAGCATGGCCTTCACACGACCGTAGTTGGTTCCGGCCAACAGCATATCGCCTTGATGGAGCGTTCCGTTGCTCACGAGCACCGTTGCCACATAGCCGCGACCTTTGTCGAGGCTAGACTCGATGATGGAACCTGTGGCCTTGCGGTTGGGATTGGCTTTCAGGTCGAGCATCTCGGCCTCGAGCAGCACTTTCTCGAGCAGCTCGGGCACACCAATACCCTTCTTGGCACTGATGTCCTGGCTCTGATACTTGCCGCCCCAATCCTCCACAAGGAAGTTCATATTGGCCAGCCCCTCCTTTATCTTCTCAGGGTTGGCTGCAGGCTTGTCAATCTTATTAATGGCGAAGACGATGGGCACATTGGCAGCCGTGGCGTGCGCAATGGCCTCCTTGGTCTGCGGCATGATGTCATCATCGGCAGCGATGATGATGATGGCAATGTCCGTAACCTGAGCTCCACGGGCACGCATGGCGGTGAAAGCCTCGTGTCCCGGGGTGTCGAGGAACGTGACGTGCCGTCCGTCGTCGAGAGTCACATTGTAGGCACCAATGTGCTGTGTAATGCCTCCGGCCTCGCCGGCGATGACATTCGTATTGCGAATGTAGTCGAGCAAACTGGTCTTTCCATGGTCCACATGTCCCATCACCGTTACGATGGGAGCACGCGGTATCAGGTCTTCCTCGCTGTCTTCCACTTCATTGACGGCTTCGCTCACTTCGGCACTCACATAGACGGTCTTGAAGCCGAACTCCTCGGCCACCAGATTGATGGTCTCGGCGTCCATGCGCTGATTGATGCTGACCATGATGCCGATGCTCATACAAGTGGCAATGACCTGTGTGACAGGCACGTTCATCATGGTGGCCAGCTCGTTGGCGGTCACGAACTCGGTGAGCTTCAGCGTCTTGCTCTCGG
>CAMJRQ010000066.1 GCA_946408305.1 uncultured Prevotellaceae bacterium | reverse complement strand
GATGGCCCGCTGCTCGTCCTCGTTGGCCTTCTTCCAGGGGATGGACTTGTTCCAGTTCAGATGGGGAGTGATGGGGTTGCCTTCCTTGTCCTCCTCGATTTTGTAGGTCTCGTCGCCTCCGTAGGCGGGGTCGGCCAGACGTTCGCGGATGATGCTGTCGCGCACCCAGTAGACAAACTGGCGATACTTGGCGTTGCTCACCTCCTTGTCGTCCATCCAGAAACCGTCCACGCTGATTTCGCGGGCGGGGAACTCGGTGCCCCAGAGTGTGTCGTTGGTCTCGAGGCCCACGCGGAGCGAACCTTTGTGCACGGGCACCATGCCGTAGGGCGTCGGTTCGTTGTAGGCCGAGCCTTTCACGCCGGTGAGCTCGCCGCCCGTGGCGTTGGCCGACGACGTGCTGCCCATGCAACCGACCATGGCCAGGCTGCCGAGCATCGTCATCACGATTAACAGACTTTTTGACTTCAACATATTCTCTATTTACGATTTACTTTTTCTTTCTTTTCTTTCTCCCCTCTCTCCGGAGGGGACTGGGGCTTACAGCAGCCTGACGCTTTTGTGGAGGTTCTTGCCTTTCTTGAAGAGGTTCAGGTCGGTCTGATAGCCCAGCACCAGCTCGTGCGAGCCGTGGAGGGCGCCGATGCCGGTGGTGTAGATTTCGTAGGAGTAGCCGATGTTGACTCCGTGGAAGTTGAATCCCAGCAGGACGCCGACGCTGTTCGTGGGGCTATACATCACTCCGCCGTACATCTTTCCCTTCGAGCCGTCGTAGGCCAGCCGGGCCGTCAGGTCGCCTCGCCAGGCCAGCAGGTCGGTGCGCAGGATGGCGTCGAGGTGGAGGGCAAACTGGGGCTGGCGGAAGCGCAGGTTGTAGCCGCCCGTCAGATAGAGCGTCGGGTCGACGTTCACCTCGTAGAGCTTGTCGTCGCCCATCGTCATCGAGGGCCCCAGGCAGTGCATGGCACTCACGCCCGCGTACCACAGTTCCTTGTAGGCGTAGCGCAGGCCGACGTCGAGGTCGAAGGCGTTGCCCGTCACCTGGCTCGAGGCAAAGGAGGGGTCGTTCGCGTCGATGACGTCAAGCTTGGAGCCGTCGAAGCCCTCGTTGAGCAGTCCGCCGCGCAGTCCGATGCCCAGGCGTCCGCCGAAGAGCTTCAGCTGGTAGGCATACTGGGCATAGATTTTCTTCGTCGTGAAGGCCGCCGCCTTGTCGTTCATGAAGCCGAGGCCCATGCCGTGCTGCGGGCCCAGGAAGAAGGCTGGCATGTCGGCTCCCACGAACATGGTGGCCGGTGCGCCCTCGAAGCCCACCATCTGCATGCTGTAGGCTCCCTGCACGTTGAGCAGCCCGTCGGCCCCTGCCGCTGCAGGGTTATAGAAGGACTGCAGCGCCCAGGAATTGGTGAACGCCGCGTCGAACTGTGCCCTTGCTCCCAAGGACAGCAGCAGCATGCCTATCCAGAGCAGTCTTTTCATCCTATCGTAAATAACGCAGCCCCGCGCCCTTTTATTGTATGCGGCGCAAGAATTTTCATAATGATATTATATAAAGAGGTATAAAGGGGTATGGAAAAAGGGTTAAGGGTTTCGTGCGAAACACTTAACCATTTTTGCCTAAGCCCTTGAGGGTTTTCCTGCCAACCCTTGAGGGGTGCTTTCTCTTTATCCCAGGGCCAGTTCGACCACGCGCTCCACGGCCTGCTTCACTCCGTCGGGGTTCTTGCCTCCGGCGGTGGCAAAGTGGGGCTGTCCGCCTCCGCCGCCCTGGATGAGCTTGGCGGCTTCGCGCACGAGCTGTCCGGCATTCTTGCCGCTGGCCACGAGGTCGTCCGAGAGCGAGACGGTGAGCGTGGGCTTGCCGTCGGCCACTCCGCCGATGACCACCAGCAGCTGCCCGGTGAACTGGGCCCTCAGCTGGAAGGCCAGGTCCTTGGCGCTCTGGGCGTCGATGGGGGCCACGCCGCTGACGATTTGGATGCCGTCGCGGGTGCGGGCGTTCTGAATCATGGCTTGCTTGAACTGCTGGGCCTGCTGGGCCTTGAACTCGTTCACCTGGCGGCGCAGCTCGGCGTTGTCGTTGATGGCTTTCTGGATGGTGGCCGTCAGGTCGGGGGCGTTGTTGAAGAGGCTCTTGAGGTTCTGCATCGTGTCCTGCAGGTGGTCCATCATCTCCTCCACCTTCTCGCCCGTGATGGCCTCGATGCGGCGCACTCCGGCGGCTATGCTGCTCTCGCTGAGGATGCGCACCATGCCCAGACGGCCTGTGGACTGCGCGTGGCAGCCGCCGCAGAACTCGACGCTCTCGCCGAACTTGACGACACGCACGTGGTCGCCGTATTTCTCACCGAACAGGGCGATGGCGCCCAGCTTGCGGGCTTCGTCGATGGGCAGGTCGCGATGCTCCTCGAGGGGGATGTCCTGGCGGATGATGTCGTTGACGAGGTGCTCCACCTGGCGCAGCTGCTCGGCCGAGACTTTCTCGAAGTGGGAGAAGTCGAAGCGCAGCCCGTCGGGCGTGACGAGCGAGCCCTTCTGCTCCACGTGGGGCCCGAGCACCTGGCGCAGGGCCTGGTCGAGCAGGTGGGTGCAGGTGTGGTTGGCCTCGATGGCGCGACGCTTGTCCACGTCGACGCAGGCCATGAACTCGGCCTCGGGCTGCTGGGGTATGCGGTCGACGATGTGCACGCAGACGCCGGCCTCCTTCTTCGTGTCCAATACGCGGATGGTCTCCTCGCCGTTGATGAGGTCGCCCTGGTCGCCCACTTCGCCGCCCATCTCGCCGTAGAAGGGTGTCTCGTCGAGGATGACCTCGTAGACGGTGCCCTTCTTCTGGCGCACCTCGCGGTACTTCAGGATGTGGCAGGTGTATTCCGTATAGTCGTAGCCCACGAAGCGGCTCTCGCCCTCGCGCAGCACCACCCAGTCGCCCATCTCCTTCTGTGCGGCGTTGCGGGCGCGGGCCTTCTGCTGTTCCATCTCGGCGCGGAAACCGTCCTCGTCCACCGTCAGTCCGTTCTCGCGGCAGATGAGCTCGGTGAGGTCGAGCGGGAAGCCGAAGGTGTCGAAGAGCGTGAAGGCCTCGGTGCCGGCAATCTGGGTCTGCCCGGCGGCGCGAGCCTCGTCGATGACGCCCGAGAGGCGGCGGATACCCGTCTCCAGCGTGCGCAGGAAGCTGTCCTCCTCCTCCTTCATCACCTTTTGGATGAGCTCCTGCTGGGCAGCCAGCTCGGGATAGGCCTCGCCCATCTCCTCGACGAGCGTCGGCACCAGGGTGTAGAGGAAGGCCTGCTTCTGGCCCAGGAAGGTGTAGCCGTAGCGCACGGCGCGGCGCAGGATGCGGCGGATGACGTATCCGGCCTTGGCGTTGCCGGGCAGCTGTCCGTCGGCGATGCTGAAGGCGATGGCCCTCAGATGGTCCACGATGACGCGTAGGGCAACGTCCTGCCGCTCGTCGTCACCGTAGCGCACGCCGGCCTTGGCGGCCATCACGCGGATGAGGGGCTGGAAAACGTCGGTGTCGTAGTTCGACGTCTTGCCCTGCAGCGTGCGCACCAGTCGCTCGAAGCCCATTCCCGTGTCGATGACGCGGGCGGGCAGCGGCTCGAGCGAGTGGTCGGCCTTGCGGTTGTATTGCATGAAGACCAGGTTCCATATCTCAATCACCTGCGGGTGGTCGTGGTTCACCATCTCGGCACCGGGCACCTTGGCCTTCTCCTCGGCCGAGCGGCTGTCGATGTGAATCTCCGAGCAGGGGCCGCAGGGACCCGTGTCGCCCATCTCCCAGAAGTTGTCGTGCTTCGATCCGTTGATGATGTGGTCCTTGGGCAGGAACTGCTCCCAGATGGCTGCTGCCTCGTTGTCGCGCTCCAGACCCTCCTCGGGCGAGCCCTCGAAGACGGTGGCGTAGAGGTCGCGCGGGTCGAGCTTCAGCACGTCCACCAGATATTCCCAGGCCCACGAGATGGCCTCGCGCTTGAAGTAGTCGCCGAACGACCAGTTGCCCAGCATCTCGAACATCGTGTGGTGATACGTGTCGTGTCCCACCTCCTCCAGGTCGTTGTGCTTGCCGCTCACGCGCAGGCACTTCTGGCTGTCGGCCTGGCGGCGGCTCTTGGGCGTGGCGTTGCCCAGGATGATGTCCTTGAACTGGTTCATGCCCGCGTTGGTGAACATCAGCGTGGGGTCGTCCTTGATGACCATCGGTGCCGAGGGCACTATCAGGTGCTGTTTCGACTCGAAAAACTTCTTGAACGAGTCGCGGATTTCGTTGGCTGTCATAGTATGTTTTGTTTGATTTTGAGACATTCTTTCACGAAAATTGTTGCAAAGGTAATTTGTTTTGCGTACTTTTGCAAAGAAAATCCGTGCGAAAGCCCGTTTTATTGCGAATTATGGCGCCTAACACAAACAAAACGCTCAAAAAGTACTACTCCATCAGCGAGGTGGCTGCCCAGTTTGGCGTGGCCGAGTCGGTCTTGCGCTATTGGGAGAAGGAGTTCCCGCAGGTCATCGCGCCGCGCAAGAGCGGTCGCAACGTGCGGCAGTACAGCGCTGAGGACATCGCCCAGATTCGCCTGGTCTACAACATGCTCAAGGTGCGCGGCATGAAGATAGCCGCCGCCCGCGAGGCCTTGCAGAAGAACCGCCAGGGGGCTGCCAATACCTCCGAGATGCTCGACCGCCTGCAGGCCGTCCGCGCCGAGCTTGTGGCCATCCGCCGCGAGTTGGGCGAATTGTAAAGCTCCCCCCCCTTTTTTTATCCCCAATCGGTCATTAGGCCGATAAAGCCTTGTCGCTTTGTCAAAATGGGCGCAGCGAAGAATCTATCTCCATTCTTCGCTGCGCCCATTTTGTCTATGTCCCCCCCTCCCCGAAACAGGATGGGGGAGGGGAGAGGGTTTGGTTACTGTGCCAGTATCTTGTCGATGACGATGCCCACGTCGGTGATGGTGATATTGCCGTCGTTGTACATGTCGGCAGGTGCTTCAAAGAAGCTGGAGGGCCTGGAGCCCAGGATGTAGTCTATTATCAGGCCTACGTCGGTGATAGAGACCGTGCCGTCGCAGTTGACGTCTCCCATGTCGATGTCGACCACGCCGTATTTGAAAATCTCGATTGTCCATCCGTTGTTGATATAGTCCAGCTTCGTGCCGTGCGGTATGTAGAGCCTGCACTGTCCGTGTTCCGAGTCATAGCTGATATCGGTGAATGCTTCAGCCCCGAAGGTGAATGCCTCGGGCATGTTAGCATAGACCGTAGCCAGCTTCCGACAGCCCTCGAATGCAAAGGACCCGATGCTTGTGACGGTTCGGGGCAGGGTGACGCTCGTCAGTCCATTGTGTTCCGTGAACGCACCGCCGCAGATGGTCTGGATGCCGGACGGTATGGTATAGGCCCCTTGGAATGACGGCGGCAGATAGGCAAACAACTTGCTGTTGCAAACCGCTTCCGTGAGGCTCTCGCAGCCATCGAAGGCAAAGTCTCCGATGCTGGTCACGCTCTCGGGGATGGTGATGGAGGAGAGCTTTTCGCAGCTCGTGAACGTACCATCACCGATACTGGTCAAGCCCTCCGCGAGACTGACGTTTTGCAGTTCTGTGCAGGCATAAAATGCATAATCTTTAATGGAGGTTACGCTCTGGGGAATGGCGATTTCGGTCAGGCTCATACATTGAGCGAACGCACTTGTCCCGATGCTGGTCAAGCCCTCCGCGAGGCTGACGTTTTGCAGTCCGTGGCAATCCCTGAAGGTATATGGTTGAAGGATGGTCACCCCCTGTGGGATGGCGATGTCCGTCAGGCTCCTGCAGTTGATGAACGCAAAATTTCCGATGCTGGTCACACTCTGGGGAATGGTGGCGGTGGCAAGGGCCACGCAATTGGAGAAGGCGTATTTGCCGATGTGGGTCAGCCCGTCGGGGAGACTCAGGCTGGTGATTTTGTCGAGCAGCTCTTTCCAGGGCGCTAAGTCGGATGGTGTGTAGTCATACATCGCTCCGGTGCCGGTGATGGCCAGCTCGCCTGTCGAGGAATAGAATCTCCAGTAGAGGTTTTCTCCGCACTGGCCCGAAACGCCGGTCTCTATGATTTCTTTGAATTCAGTCCAGTAATCAGCTGCCTCGTAGGCTTCCTTGCTGCCGGCTGGCACGTAGAGCGTGGCATTGGTGCGGTTGGAGAAGACGGTGGCGTCAATGGCGTCGGGCACAGGATTGTTCACTTTTACCGACACCAGTTGATTACATCCGTTGAATGCCCTGGACTGGATTTCGGCCGGAGTCTTGGGAAGGGTCACGGTCTGTAGTTCCGAGCAGAAGGCGAAGGCCCCATCCCCGATGAATGTGACGTTGTCGGGAATGACGACTTCCTGCATCTTGCAGTTGTTGAAGGCATATTTGCTTATGCGGGTCAGCCCAGCGGGTAGGCTTATGCTGGTGATTTGGCTGCGATAGTCAGCCCAAGGCCGTGTCGAGGAGGTGTAGTCATACATCGCTCCGGTGCCGGTGATGCTGAGCAAACCTGTTGCAGGATAGAATGTCCATTTCAGGTTGTCGCCACACTGGCCGGAGATGCCATACTCCTCGATGCTCCCGAACTCCTTCCAGCCCGTGGCTGCCTCGTAGGCTGTCTTGCAGCCTGCCGGCACGTAGAGCGTGGCGCTGGCGCG
>CAMJRQ010000065.1 GCA_946408305.1 uncultured Prevotellaceae bacterium | reverse complement strand
TCGCGGTCGATGATGGAGCCCTCGGTGACGTAGTGCGAGACGTCGGCGATGTGCACGCCCACCTCCCAGAGGTTGGCCTTCAGGCGGCGGATGCTCAGAGCGTCGTCGAAGTCCTTGGCATCGCGCGGGTCGATGGTGAAGGTGAGCACCTCGCGCATGTCCTCGCGGCGCGAAATCTCCTGTTGCGTGATGGTGGCGTCGATGCGCTCGGCGGCTTGTTCCACCTGTTTGGGATAGACGTAGGGCAGACCGTATTCGGCCAGGATGGCGTGCATCTCGGCGTTGTTCTCGCCCGTGCGGCCCAGGATGTCCACCACCTTGCCGATGGGGTTCTTCGAGTCGGTGGGCCACTCCACGATTTTCACCACGGCCTTGTCGCCCGTCTGGCCCTTCTTCAGGTTCGACTTGGGGATGAAGATGTCGTTGGCCAGCGTGCGGTCTTCGGTGAGGAGATAGGCAAAGTCCTTGCGCACCTGCAGCGTGCCGACAAACTGGCGGTCGGCTCGCTTCAGAATCTCGGTGACGGCGGCCTCGCGGACGTGGTTCTTGCGGCGTGCCATCATCGTCACGCGCACCGTGTCGCCGTCCATGGCGTGCAGGCTGTTGCGCTCGGCCACCAGGATGGGCTCGCCGCCCTCCGAGGGTTCGAAGGTGTTCTTGCCGTTGGCCTTGCGGTGGAAGGTGCCCTCCATCACCTGCGTCGGTATGTTGAGCGAATAGGTATATCGCTTGCTCTCCTTGATATAATCGTCCATCAGAAGCGACTCCAGCACGTCCATGCAAAGCATCTTCGAGGGATGGGTGGTCAGATGGAGCAGGCGGAAGACGTCCTTCAGGTCGAATTCCTTCGTGGGGCTCTGCTGGAAGAGCTCGATGACCATGTGTTCCAGGTCTTTCTTCTTGAGGCTGCGGCCTCCGGATTTGTTTTTGCCCATGGTGTTTGCGTCGTTTGGGGAATTGTTTTCCATGCAAATATACGAAGATTAGCCGAGAAATCCTTAACTTTGCACAAAAATCAACTCACAACTATGGAAAGTATTCTCATCACGGGAGCCAGCGGCTTCATCGGCAGTTTCATCGTAGAGGAAGGACTCAAGAAGGGATTCGAGGTGTGGGCCGGCATGCGCCGCACCAGCAGCCGCGAATACCTCACCGACGAGCGCATCCGCTTTGCCACGCTCGACCTCTCCGACTACGACAAGCTCCGCCAGCAGCTCCGCCAATACAAGGCCGAGATGGGCGGCCGCGGATGGGACTACGTGGTCCACGCCGCCGGAGCCACCAAGTGCCTGCGCGAGGAGGACTTCTTCCGCACCAACACCGAGGGCACGCGCCACCTCATCGACGCCCTCCGGGCCGAGGACATGGTGCCGCGCCGCTTCGTCTTCGTGAGCAGCCTGAGCATCTTCGGAGCCATTCGCGAAGAGCCCGTGCGCCGCCCCACGGAGGACAATCCCTGGATCTACGCCCCCATCCTCGGCACCGACACGCCCCGCCCCAACACCGCCTACGGGCGCAGCAAGCTGGAGGCCGAACACTACCTCCAGAGCCAGACCCACTTCCCCTACACCATCCTGCGCCCCACCGGCGTCTACGGCCCCCGCGAGCGCGACTACTTCCTCATGGCCAAGAGCATCCGCCAGCACACGGACTTCGCCGTGGGCTACCTTCCGCAGGAGATTACCTTCGTCTACGTGATGGACGTCGTCAGCGCCGTCTACGGCTGCCTCCAGGCACCTGAGGCCGAGGGCCGCGCCTATTTCCTCTCCGACGGAGCGGTCTACAACAGCCGCCGCTTCAGCGACCTCCTGCAGCAGGAGATGGGCCACCCCTGGGTGCTCCACATCAAGGCCCCGCTCTGGTTCCTGCGCGCCGTCTGCTGGGTGAGCGGACGCATCAGCCGGCTCACGGGGCGCATGAACGCGCTGAACGACGACAAATACCACATCCTCCGGCAGCGCAACTGGCAGTGCGACATCGAACCCGCCCGCCGCGACTTCGGCTATTCTCCCCAGTGGCCGCTCGAGCGCGGAGTGAAAGAAACCGTCCGCTGGTACAAGGAGAACGGATGGCTCTGAAAACGCAACCTGATCTTATCAAAAACGCAACACGTTCCTCGGGCCCGAGGAACGTGTTGCGTTTTGCATCGCACCGTGTTGCTATTTCGCCAGCCTCTTTCGGCCTCGCTGCACGTAGATGCCGCGCGAGGGGGGCGCAGGGAGTTTCTGCCCCGCCAGGTTGTAGACGGCGTCGGTTGTCCGTCGTCCGTTGTCCGTCGTCACCTCGCCGACGCCGGTGGCATCGCCCAGGCGGACGAGCCTCCAATAGTCGGTGGCGAAGGCTCCGGTGCCGCTGTAGGCTGTTCCACGCACACTCTTGTCGGAGGTGCGGATGCCGAAGCGCAGGGGTTGGCCCTCGGAGAGCGTGAACTCGAGCGAGATGTCCATGAGATTGGTGGTCTTCAGTCCGCGCTGGCCGGCAAACGAGATGATTTCGTCGGGGAAGAGCTGGCGGAGTGCGGCGACGTCGTATTGCGACTCGGCTGCAAAGTAGCAGACGTAGTTGTTGGCAAAGAGACGCGTGACGCCCGCCCGGGCCATGTTCTGCGCCAGCCGGCACGAGAGGCGATAGCGCCCGGCGGGAAGCTCGCCGGCTGGCACCTCCTGATAAAGCTCGAAATCGGCTGGCATGACGGTCTTGGGCGAGTACCAGCAGGCGTTGTTGCCGCTCATGTTCTGCATGTCCACGCCCGTGATGCCGAAGGATGGCGGGTTGGTTGCCGAGGGGAAGGGTGTCTCGGGATAGCCCTGCCACGTGTGCTTCCAGCCCCAAGGGGCCTTTCCGTCGCGCTTCTCGGTGCCATCGTTCATCTTCAGTCCGTCAGAGTTCTCGAAGAAGTCGAAATCGAAATTCTGGATGTACTTGCGCGTCAGCCAGAGGGTATCGGCCGGGGCTTGGGAGACCTCGACGGTGTCGGCATCGACGAGACCCAGATGGACCAGTTTGTTGAACATGCGCCGACCGCAGGTAACGTTGCCAGGGCCGCTGAAATGGAGGTTGTCGGGGCCCAACTCGCAGTCGGAGAAATCAACGAGGTGGAAGTTGGGGTCGGTTTCGGCAAGACGATTCTGCTGGGCCTCGAGGATAGAGTTATACTGCGTGGAGTTGCGGTTGATGGTTCCGGCAATGAAGGGCAGTGTGGCATAGCGCGGGTTGCCCGTCTTGGCCACGATGTAGGAGCGCAGATAGGAAATCATCGTCTGGAGGTTGCGGCCGTAGTCGGGGGCACGGAAGCGGTCGCTTTCGCCCTGGTGCCACATGATGCACTGAATCTCGTATCCCTGGCTGAGCTTGGAGAGGACGTTGTCGATGCAGAGCCCGATATTCTCAGTGAATTCCTTTGTCAGCGAGTGGCCGCTGCGGGGCGAGGCCTGGTCAATCCAGTCGGCATCGGCACACCAATAGAGATTCTGATAGCTGTAATTTCGCGTGTCGATGGCCGTGCCGCCCTGAGCTTCCTTGATGACGTAGAAGCGCTCCTGAGTGGCCTGCTCGATGAGATAGTATATCACGGCATCGAAGCCGCTGTATTGCGTATCGTAGTCGGTATAGGGCATGAAGCGCGTCATCTTTCCGCCGAAGCGGTTCCATATCTCGTCTTTGCCGTCGCCGTAGCTCCAATAGCAATAGCGGCTGCCGCCATTCGTCACATAGTCCTGAATTTCCTGGGGCATGGTGCTGGTGAGGGTGCGCCCGTCGGCATTCGACTGGCCACCCATCAGATAGACCTTCACGGGCTTTATCTGGGCACTGAGTGCGAGCGGGAAAGCCAGCGGCAAGAGGAATTTGAGATTCATAACATAATCTACTGTTTACAGATTTCTATTTACTTCTCCCCTCCTTCGGAGGGGTCGGGGGAGGTTTTACCGCAGCACCTTCTTCCCATTAATAATATAGATACCCTTCACGGCTTTCTCGACGCGGCGGCCCTGCAGGTCATAGATGACGGTTGTCTGTTGACTGTTGTCCGTTGTCACTCCGCCGATACCGGTGGCGTTGCCGTAGGTGCCGTCGTCGTTCTTGACGACCACGCCGTGTGTGGCGTCGAGCACGGGATGAGCATCCACGCCCAGCGTCTGATACCAGACGGTCTCGCTGCGCCCGGCATTGAGCAGATGACAGAGCTCGCCGCTGCGGAGCATCTCGTCGGTGAGCAGCGTGGCCTGCTGGCCAAACGTGTTGTAGCAGTTGCTGAGCCCGAGCGCACCGCGATAGAAGGGATGTCCCTCCTCGTGTCCGGTCAGCTCGGCCGCGCTCCAGCAGTTGGCGAGGCTGCTGGCGGAGCTGTTGCTGTATCCGGTGATGCCGGCAGCCTCGGCACTGGCCGAGATGGTGCCGGTGGAATAGCAGTCGGTGACAGTGAAGACTGGGCCCGACATCACGCCGATGATGCCTGCGGCATTCTTGTTGGTGGTATCGAGCGTGCCCTCCAGGCCCAGACGGTCGAGAACGACGCGACCGCTGCCCATTCCGGCTCCGATGATGCCCAGGAAGCGGTAAGCGTGAAGGTTGACATTCTTCAGAGTGAAGTTGCGAATGACGGCTCCGCCGGTGACGGTGCCGAAGAGTCCCATGTAGAGTTCCTCGTTCTCGATGCTCAGGTTGCTGATGGTGTGTCCCTGGCCGTCGAAGGTGCCGGCGTAGTAGACGTTCGCCGTGCCGATGGGCTTAAAGACGGTGGTGCCACAGGGCGCCATGTCGATATCAGCCACGAGACGGGCATTGGCTGCGCTTTCGCCGTTGTTCACCAGCAGGGCAAAGACTGCCAGCTGGGTGTGGCTGGAAATCTCATAAGCGTCGCCCACCTTTTTGGGCATGAACTGGACGTTGTTGTAGATCTGGTCTATCATCTCGTCCGTGGCAGTGCCGGCCATGTAGGCGTCGTGGATGTCGAGCAGGGCAAAGAAGAGTTCCTCCGTCTCGTCGTCGTTGAGCAAGTCGGTGATGTTAATTAGGATGTCCTCCATGTCGCCGGCACGTTCCAGGATGCCAATGTAGCGCTTCTTGCTCTCGTAAATCTGGCTGAAGAGGTCAGAGAACTGCTCCACCAGGGCATACTTCTCGTCGGGCTCGGCGGCAGATGGGATGGCGTCGATGGCGGCCTGCAGACCGTTGCGCAGCGAGGCATCGAAGCTGGGATACTGGGCATAGTCGGTCATGTCGCTGGGCTTGTATTCGCAGAGCGTCTTGGCGCGGGCGGCCATGCATTCGAGCGTGGCGCCCAGCTCGGCTGTGGCATCTTCCATCGTGCCATGATAGAAGAGTTGCACGTTGGCAATGTCCATACAATCGTTGGCGATTCCGGTGCCCGGCATGCGGAAGCCCACAGTGAGCGTGCCATCGGTGACGTTGGCCAACACACGATTGGCATAGCGTCCGCCCTTCACGGCATAGTTCAGGCCCGTCATGCTGTTGGGCACATAACCAATGGGCTCCTCAAGATCGCCGTAGACCACATAGTCGGTCTGCTCAGACTGGCCGTTGTTCGTCAGATAGCAGTTCTCGCCGTCCACGGCGTCGTTGATGCTTATCATGCCCTCGATGGAGGCCATGAGGTAGTTCTGCACGTCGTTGACGTAAAGCATGGCTCCGTAGTTGGTGCTTTCGATGTTGCCTTCCGAGGCGGTGGGGTTGCCTGGGCGGAAGAATCCGTCGACGCGAATCTCGTAGATGCCGTTCTTCAGGCCTGTCAGCGTTTGATAGAAGTCGCAGGTGGAGTTTCGGCACTCGGCATTGGGCGAGCCGACACGGTTTCCGGGCGTGCCCGACCATCCGTTGTAGCCCTTGCTGAAGTCGGCATTGGCCAGGAGGGTGGTGATGTCGGCATGGGCCTTGTAGTCCTCGGCGATGGCCTCTTTCAGCATTTGGTCTATCTTGTCAGTCTCAGCTTTCACCTGGCTTTCGGTCAGGAGGTGGGTCTCCAGGATGTAGGGAGCTGTACCGTAGGGGAAGAGCTCGCTGGGCTCTTCCGACATCTGCAGATAGTCCTCAAGCAGGCTGCGTTTCTCGCCTTCGAATTGAGAATTCTCTTGGAGATAGGCGTTCGTGGCTTCCACCTTGGCCCTGAAGGCGGCGTAGGCCTTGGCCGAGGATTCTATGCGGCGCTTCGCGTTCTCGAATTTGCCGAAATCGTCGCAGAATTCCTTCATGCCTTGATATTCACCGACCGCTGCGAGGATGTCGGCATACTGGTCGATGAGCGCCTGCTCGGCAACGACCGTGTTGCAATACTCCTGCTCGGCAGCGAGGAACAAAGCCTGGAATTCCGTGAAGGTGGCTTCATCGTGCACGTCGCCTATCGCATCGTCCAGCATGTAGACGATGCCATGCGAGGCGTCCAGCACAGGATAGGCATCCTCAATCAGCGTCTGATACCAGACTGGGGTAGCAAACGACTCGCCGTTCAGCTGATAGCAGAACTCGCCCGAGGATAGCTGGTTTCCATCCACCTTGGTCACCTGGGTGCCGATTTGGTCATAGCAGTTGATGAAAATGCCGTTGCCGCGGAAGAAGGAATAGTAGCCATCCACGCCCGTCAGTTCCGCCAGGCTCCAGCAGTTTGTGAAGGTAGTCTGCTGCTGACTGCTGTAGCCGGTCATCGAGGCGGCCTCGCTCTCGGCGGTCACTTGTCCGCAGCAGTTTGTGAAGGTAGTCTGCTGCTGACTGCTGTAGCCGGTCATCGAGGCGG